>JAEZBW010000711.1 GCA_023426765.1 Bacillota bacterium | reverse complement strand
CCTTTGTATACAGATTCCTGGGGTCTCCATAGTACCGCAGAATTAAAAACAAGTCTTTAGTTGAATCATTCAAAAAAAGGAGTGGTAAAATGAAAAAGGTATTTGTACTGGTTCTTGCGCTGATGATCACCGTGGTTATGGCCGCCTGTGTCATCACCCCAATCCCTGCTGAAAATCCCACCGGTAACGGAACGACCGCAAAGGCAGTGAACATCATTCTGGGGCATTTCGGCGCCCCCAACGAGCCCGTATCCTCTGCGGCCGAAACCTTTAAGAAAGAGGTTGAAAAGCTGTCGGGCGGCACGATTACGGTCGAAATTCACGGCGCCAGCGAACTTGGGAATGCAAAGGAAATGGTCGAACAGACCGCCATCGGCGCAATTCAAGCCTGTCTGGTTTCCCAGGGCTCCCTCGATAAGTTTGATATCCGTTACGCGCTGGTGACTGCTCCCTATGTTTACAGCGGTTATGAACACGCTTATGCCGTTGTGGATGGCCCATTTGCGGAATGGGTCAGCGACGGCATGCTGGAATCCAAAGGGCTTCACAATATCGGCCCATGGGATTACGGGTTCCGCAGTCTTACCAACTCAAATCGTGAAGTTAAAACCCCTGCAGATGTGAAGGGGTTGAAGATCCGTACTCCAAGTGAAGTGCAAAAGGTGGCCTGCTTTGAGACACTGGGCGCCGATGTGCAGCAGATTGCCTTTACCGAGCTGATCACCGCATTGAAGCAGAAAACCGTCGACGGGCAGGAAAACCCGCTGTCCACCATCTATAACAACAGCATGTGGGAAGCCGAACAGAAATATCTCAGCCTCACCCGGCACACCTGGGAAGCTGTGAACCTTACTGTCAGCAATACCTTCTGGGGCAGTCTTACAGACGAACAGCGTTCATTTATTGAAAAAGCGAGTGCTGTCGCCCGGGATCAAATGCGCAACGAAGTTCAAAACAGCGAACAGGATTACATCCAAAAGCTGAAGGACAAGGGCGTAACCGTCACCGAAGTCAATATGGATGAGTTCAAGGCTGCGATGGCTCCGGCATGGGATAGGGTTGCCGAGTATGAGGGAAGCCCTGCCGACATGGAAAAGTTCCTGAAAATGGTGGAGAATACAAAGCCCTGATTTACATAGTTTCTCCCTGCAACCTTATGCTCCCACGGAAGACATTAATCTCAAAATTCACTGGCGGGAGCGTTCTTGCCTGAACGCTCACGCCAGATGTCAAGTCCGCAGGAGAATGGCAGCCGGACAATTTTGTCATTCTCCTTTGCTAAACCCAAGCTAAACTTACAAAGGAGTGAGTTCTCCTATGATTGCTTTACTTGTATGCTTATTGCTGATTTTACTGATGGTCATTGGCGTTCCGGTTTGTGTAGCCATGGGCGCAACAAGCGCAGGCGTATTCGCGTCGATGGGCTACACCGATATCCTGGCGGTTATGGCACAGCGCATTTACAATGGAACCACGGGGTTTACCCTGTTGGCAATCCCATTTTTTATTCTGGCTGGAAACCTGATGAATACAGGCGGAATTACCGATCGTATTTATAATTTCGCCAACGCGATGGTTGGGCGCTGGCCTGGAGGGTTGGGGCAGGTGAACGTATTCGGCAGCGTTGTCTTTGCCGGTATGTCCGGCGCAGCAGTAGCCGACGCCGCCGGCCTTGGTCTTATTGAAATCAAGGCGATGGACGATGCCGGTTACGACCACACCTTCAGTGCTGCTGTTACAGCGGCTTC
Organism: Bacillota bacterium; assembly: GCA_023426765.1. Taxonomy (GTDB): domain Bacteria; phylum Bacillota; class Clostridia; order DSM-8532; family DSM-8532; genus JAAYJG01. The sequence continues at coordinate 795 of JAEZBW010000711.1, read as the reverse complement.
TTCCACGATTGCTCCTGTCATTCCGCCGTCCATTCCCTTTGTTATTTTTTCCTCGGTCACGGGGGTTTCGGTTGCCAAACTGTTTGCAGCTGGAATTATTCCGGGCTTATTGATGGCGTTTTCCATGTCCGTCGTGGTTTATATCATTTCCAAGCGAAGGAAATTTCCTGTCAGCCCGCCCATGCCCTGGAAGCTGCGGCTGAAATATTTCTGGCAGGCAATCCCCAGTCTGTTTTGCGTAGCCATCATCATCGGCGGTATCTGGAGCGGTATCTTCACCGCCACCGAAGCGGCGATTGTAGCCAGTGTTTATGCGCTCGTCCTCAGCAGCATCGGGTATAAACAGTTAAAGTGGAAGGATCTTGGTAAAATCATTTATGACAGCCTTATCACCAGCTGTAAGACCCTTTTTATCATCGCAATTGCTAATTTTCTGGCTTATTTCATGCTGCACCAGCGCATTCCCAACCAGGTGATCAATGGTCTGCTGGGCATCACCGCCAATCCTCAGGTTCTCATTCTGCTGATTATCTTCGTGCTGATCATACTGGGATGCTTCCTGGAGGGCGTATCGGTGATTTTAATCACCACCCCGATATTCCTGCCCATTATTGATGCCATCGGTATGAATTATTTGCAGTTCGGTGTGATCATGGTTCTGGCTTCGATGATAGGCCTTTTAACTCCGCCTGTCGGTATGAGCCTGTATGCGGTGTGCAGCGTGGCAAAAATCAGGCTTGCAGCACTGTCAAAGGCAGTATTGCCCTACGTTGTCGGCATCTTTATCGTTTTATT
>JAEZBW010000694.1 GCA_023426765.1 Bacillota bacterium | reverse complement strand
AGCCTGCACAGCCCGACAAGGACGCCGGAACGGCAACGCTGAACATCACCGGATGGTATGTAAACAACTGGTCCAGCTTTAAAACACCTGAAAAAATCATACGATATTTGGTTCCGGGTAAAATGCTGGAAATCAAAGGGTCTCGGAACAATGGCTATTATCTGAACGGCGAGCGGATGATTTTAGTGGGTGATGACCTGTATCGCTCATCCATCGGTAAGCTGAAATTCGTCAGCAGGAATGGAAAGGTTACCATCGCCACGGAAGGAGCAATCAGCTATTCAAAAATACCGGTTTGGCAAAACGGCATCCTGTCGGCCATATCTGTGGCACTGTTCTTCGTGTTCAGCCTGATCTGCCTTTTAAGTGAATTGGTTTTAAGAATCAGAAAGAAAAAGAAGGAAGCCAGGGGTGTGCTTTTGATTTGCTCCCTGCTCCAGGTTCTGGCCTTCTGTGCGCTCTGTTTCATCATGATCCATGGAGTTGCATCCTACTCATTGCTCTCCTATACCCTGCCGATTAAGTTGTGCGGATGGACTATCGTTTCCGCAAGCACCACAGAGATTGGGTATTTGATTTATATGAGGAGTAAACACCACGCATTAAAGCTCATACCGGTTTCTTGGAGCCTGGTGGGAGTGTTATTCTGTGCTTCGCTGGCCTGGTTTAATATTCTTTGATTGTCCCCTGCAATGCCGGAAAAAGCCGCTGCGGTGAACGCACTGCAACGCTTTATTCCGGCATACCAGAAGAAGAAAGCCAGTGCGGCTTAAAGGCTGCTTCGACGACAGGTGGACAGTTTACGGTGATAAAACCGGGTAACCAATCATATTGGAAATACAGCCATTTCATTCACTCTTAACTCGGACGGGTTCAACTCTCTGATGGCACATACCTGCACTGGGGCAGCCGGCGCAGCTGCCGCAGGCAACCGGCTTTCCGCTCTTTTTCTTCTTTACGAGGTTCATCGAAATCCATACAACGACAGTTAAAATCACTGCGCTGATGATGATATTCGCAAGGTTTTGTACAATCCATGTGGTCATATGGGAATCCTCCTTTCAAAATTAAGCCTGTATCGGATCAGGGGTTGCAGATGTTTCTTTTTTGGCTTGAGGGCGGAAAAGCATATACAGGAATACCACCACCACAATCAGAGCTGCTACCGTACCGATGCCAAATCTCCCGGCGAACAGGCTGCCAAATTGATAAATACACAGAGATATCGCATAAGCGAATCCAGTCTGATAAGAAACTGCGAACCAGGTCCATTTCGGACTGTTCATTTCACGCCGGATGGCGCCAATGGCTGCAAAGCAGGGTGCACAAATCAGGTTGAACACCAGGAACGAATAGGCTGACAGTGCGGTAAAGCTGCTTGCAAGCGTACCCCAGATTTCGGTTCCTTCCTCGGAAACCTCGGCAAAACCATACAGCACGCCAAAGGTACCCACGACGTTTTCCTTGGCTATAAGGCCTGTAATTGTTGATACGGCGGCTTGCCAGTTCCCCCATCCCAGGGGTTTGAACAACGGTGCAATGAGATTGCCCAGAAAGGCCAGGAACCCATTGCCCAGGTCTTCTACCATGACCAGCCTTCCGTTCATGATACCAAAATTGGATGCAAACCACACCAAAATGGTGGAAAGCAGAATGATCGTACCTGCTTTTTTAATGAAGGACCAGCCTCGCTCCCACATGCTTCGCAGAAGGTTCTTCAAGGTCGGCATGTGATAGGCGGGCAGTTCCATGACGAAAGGTGCCGGGTCACCGGAAAACATCATTGTCTTCTTCAGGATAATGCCGGAAGTGACGATGGCGGCTATCCCTACAAAGTAGGCACTGGGCGCTACCCACCATGCACCATTAAACAGCGCCCCGGCGATCAGGGCAATGATGGGGAGCTTCGCGCCGCAGGGTATAAATGTGGTGGTCATAATGGTCATTCTGCGATCCCGTTCATTTTCGATGGTACGGGACGCCATGATGCCCGGAACGCCGCAGCCTGTTCCGATGAGGATGGGTATGAAGGATTTGCCTGACAGGCCGAATTTACGGAAAATTCTGTCCATGATAAAAGCGATACGCGCCATATAACCGCAGGCTTCAAGAAACGCAAGGAATGTAAACAGTACCAGCATCTGCGGTACGAACCCCAATACTGCGCCAACCCCGCCAATCATGCCGTCCAGAATCAGGCTTTGCAACCAGCCGGCGGTTCCGACAGATACCAGAAAACCTTCCACTGCAGGGGGAATGATTTCACCGAACAGTACGTCATTCGTCCAGTCGGTTATCCACGTACCCACCGTGGTCACAGAAATAAAATAGACGATAAACATGACCAATGCAAAAATCGGTAATGCCAACCAGCGATTCGTCACAACTCTGTCGATTTTGTCGGAGGCGGAAAGCTTCCCTTTATTCTTTTTATGACAGCAGTCCTTGGTAATGGAGGCAATATACAGGTAACGCTCGCTGGTGATGATACTTTCAGCGTCATCCTCCATCTCTTCCTCACACTGTTTAATATCTTCCTCAATATGCGCTTTCAGGGATTCATCCAGTTGAAGCTGCTCCAACACCTTGCTGTCCCGCTCAAAGATTTTGATGACGAACCATCGCTGCAGGCTTTCGGACACTTTCCCATCCAAAGCTTCCTCAATATGGGCTATGGCATGTTCCACACTGCCCGAGAATGTATGCTGTGGTGCCATCGGAACGCCGCTTCGGGCAAGGCTGACTGCCTTCTCTGCGGCTTCGGTGATACCGGTGCCCTTCAGTGCTGAAATTTCTACAACCGGGCAGCCCAATTCTTCGGACAAACGATCTATGTAGATCTTGTCACCGCTTTTTTGAACAACATCCATCAAATTGATTGCAACGATCACCGGAATCCCAAGCTCGGCCAGCTGTGTGGTCAGGTAAAGGTTCCGTTCCAGGTTCGTTCCATCCACAATGTTCAAAATCGCATTGGGACGTTCAGTGATGAGATAGTTACGGGCAACCACTTCTTCCAGTGTATAGGGTGAAAGAGAATAAATTCCCGGCAGATCTGCGATGATAACCTCCTTATGGTTCTTCAGGCTGCCTTCTTTTTTCTCAACTGTTACGCCCGGCCAGTTTCCGACAAACTGGTTGGATCCGGTCAATGCGTTAAAAAGGGTTGTTTTGCCGCTGTTCGGGTTACCGGCCAGTGCAATTTTTATGGCCATCGTCCATCCTCCTTCAAATAGTGAACTGATCTCAAAACATGCTGGGTAAAATATCATTCCTTCGGTAAGCACCCATAAGGTTTATTTCTTTAGTTAGTTGCAACTAACCCCATTTCATAAACTGCTGTCATCAACAAAATAAACAGTTTCTTTGTTCATCTTTTACTCTGATGGTTTTCGTCATAAAAAAATGGGATGTGTCAGAAAAGCAGACTGACTGCTTTATTGCACCAATATCATTTCTGCATCTGCTTTGCGCAGAGACAGTTCATATCCGCGAACTGTAATTTCAAGAGGATCGCCCAATGGAGCAACCTTCCGAAGATATATTTCAATACCCTTTGTAATGCCCATATCCATAATCCTGCGTTTGATCGCACCTTCACCTTTAATGGCGGTCACAGTTACTGTCTGGCCGCATTGAACTTCCTTTAATGTCTTCATATAACCTATCCCCTTCCGAAAGCGTTCACACGATGATTTTAACAGCCATCTCACGGCTGACGGCCACTCTGGATTCCTTGATGTTTACAATTACATTACCGCCGATTTCAGCGACGACGGTGACAGGACTGCCCGCCACAAAACCGAGGCTCTCCAGAAACTGTTTCGTTTCAGCCTTGCCGCCAACCTTTTTAATGCAGTTTTCCTCTCCCATTCTTGCCATCGTTAAAGGCATCTTGCACCATCCCCCTTCAAAGCTGTTAGGTACTTGCCTATGTATGTTTTTTAGTTAGACGTTCCTAACCAATATTAGGTTAGCACAGACTAACTGCACTTGTCAATGCTTTTTGAAAATAATTATCATTATCTTTATGATTTTCAGTTATAGGTCAACACCTCTCCTCCTGGTCTGGCTTACGGGTCGAGGCCTATTAACTTTCTTCCATATGCGAACAGTGTTTGCACCAGTTTCGTTCATATGATATTCTGTGGTTAGTGCCATATCATCATATGGAGGAGATGAACCTTTTGAAACTTCAGGAATCAGCCGAGATGTATCTTGAAACAATTCTCATCCTCAGCCGGCATAAACCCGACGTCCGGTCGATAGATATCGCAGGTGAGCTAAACTACAAAAAATCGAGTGTCAGCGTAGCCATGAAAAACCTGCGCGAAAACGGATTTATTGAAATGGACAGCAGTGGGTATATTACCCTGACTGAAAAAGGAAGGGAAACTGCCGAAACCATGTATGAACGCCATACCCTTCTTGCCGACTGGCTTGTCCGCATTGGTGTAGATAAGGCCATTGCAACTGCCGATGCCTGCCGGGTGGAACATGTGATCAGCCCCGAAAGCTTTGAAGCCATTAAAAAACACGTTAAAAACACAAGCCGGTAATGCCCTTCTGTATAAAATGTAACCTTGAGATAACTCCGTTTCGGTTGACAATAATAGTCATTAATGGCATAATATCATTGAAGATACATCACTTAATCGTCTTAATCCAAAGCTGTTTATTCATTCTCTTAAATATTCATAATGGAGGTATATTCTGATG
>JAEZBW010000407.1 GCA_023426765.1 Bacillota bacterium | reverse complement strand
GAGGTGTGACTGTTGATGCTGCTTTCGGTATATCCCTTTCAAGCTTTCGTTAAACAGATATTGACAATCATTATCAAAAATGATAAGCTTAAAATGAAGATAAAATTATTACCATGCCCGTAATTTGGGCGCAGAGGGGCATCAGGTATGACACTGAGGGAAATGAAGATAGGCGACAGAGGTACCATCCGGATGATTTCCGGAGGCAGAAATGTTCATAATAAGCTTGAGTCAATGGGGCTTCGCGAAGGCGTTTCGATTACCAAAAAAAGCGCTGTCATGAACAGCGGCCCGGTTATTATAGAGGTTGGGGCTACACAGATCGCCCTGGGCTGCGAAATTGCCGGTAAAATCTTTGTGCAATCGGCATAGCATCTCTATCATCCTTGGGAGGCTGTCCGGAATTGTATGTTACATGCATTGTTATACGACTTTACCGGGTTTCAAAGCCGACTCCGGGGAGGCCTCTCACAAAAGGTTTCCTGCACAAAAGTCCTCATCCATGAACACAGAATCAGCCGAAGAATCATGGCAGGATCAGGTTTGGCCCTGCCATTTGTCATGCCTGCTTCAACTGCTTGCAGGCCGAAGAAGGAGATTCAATGAAGGTATTGCTCATCGGCAACCCCAACGTGGGGAAAAGTGCCGTCTTTACCCAACTGACAGGGGTGAATGTCAGAACATCCAATTATCCGGGAACGACGGTTACCTATACATCCGGGACACTGACAGTTTTAAAGGCTGCCGCCGCCTGTACATCCTGCTCGGCTGGAGGGTGCGCCGGCTGCCAGACCCGTACGCCGGAAAAAATTGAAGTGATCGATGTTCCGGGTACATATCGGCTTGATCCGGAGTGTGAGGCCGAACAGGTGGCATGCCGGATGCTGCCCGAAGGGGACATGTATGTCAACGTGGTCGATGCGACGAACCTTGAAAGGAACCTGAACCTGACGCTGCAGCTGCTGGAGTTTGGTAAGCCTGTGATTGTTGTTCTGAACATGTGGGATGATACCCTGCACAAGGGTATATCCATTGATGTGCCAAAGCTTTCGGAGTTACTGGGAGTACCTGTGGTTACTACAACAGGGGTCACTGGTACAGGGGTTGACACCCTGATTCATCAAATCATCAATTTCCCCCATAAGACCACCGAAAAAAGAAAATATCAAAACAGATGGCAGACGATCGGTGAAATTATTACTGCCGTGCAAAGCCTGGAGCATCGGCACCATACCTTTCTTGAGCGGCTGCAGGATCTCAGCGTGCATCCGCTGGCTGGTGTTCCGATTGCACTGCTTATGCTGGCAGTTCTGTTCCAGGTGATCATTGTTGTGGGTGAGTTCTTAATCGGATTGATGGAAAAGCTTTTCGAGGTGCTGTATACTCCGGTCATCCTGTTTTTAAGCCGTATTTTGGGTGGTCGGGGCGTTCTTCACCAGATTCTTCTGGGAGACCTTTCGGGAGAAAAGATCGATTATGAATCGGCGATGGGTGTTCTGACCACCGGCGTTTTCATGGAACTGGGGCTGGTGTTTCCCTATATCCTGATCTTCTATATTGTTCTTGGTTTCCTCGAAGATTTGGGGTACTTGCCGCGGGTGGCCGTTTTGTTCGACCGATTCATGCACAAAGTCGGTCTTCATGGGTTCTCCATCATCCCCATGATGCTTGCGCTGGGCTGCAATGTGCCCGGCATCATGGCCGTACGTAACCTCGATTCCCGGCGGCAGCGATTCATTACCGCGACCCTCACCGCAATCACCATTCCCTGTCTGGCGCAGTCGGCGATCATATTTTCACTGACCGCTTCCTATGGAATGGGTCATGTAGCAGCTATTCTGATAACTATCGTCGCTCTGTGGATGATTTTGGGTTCTATTTTACGCGTAACCATCAAAGGAACCACAGACACGCTGATCATGGAGGTTCCGCCATACCGCCTTCCGGGGCTGAAGGTATTGCTGCGCAATCTGGGCACCCGGCTGGTAGGGTTTCTTACCGACGCATTCCCTTATGTTCTGGGTGGTATCCTTTTTGTCAACATCTTAACGCTTCTTGGCGTGATGGACTTTCTTGGAAACCTGACCAGGCCCGTCATCACAGGAGTATTTGGTCTGCCCGGCGAGGCTGTGGCATCCTTTATTATCGGAATCATTCGAAAGGACGCAGCTGTTGCGCTGCTTGAACCTCTTGCGCTAAATGGTGCTCAGATGGTGACAGGGGTTACCCTTCTGATCATCTATTTCCCCTGCATGGCAACCTTTGTGGTTCTTCTGAAGGAGCTGGGTCTGAAGGACACCATCAGATCCTTCCTCATCATGGCAGGAATAACGCTGGCCGCAGGGATATGGATGCGGTTCACGCTGGCCCTTGTAAACAACATCTGGCTATATAGCCTTCTTACACTGCTTGTGGCTGCAGTGGTGATGTTCATTGCCAACCGGATGGCAGCCAAAAAGACGGAAGAGTAACTTACCAAGACATCACCTGGAGATGTTATTGTATGCAAACTTGCTGTCCAAGACTTTAAAAATGGTTTTTATGCTTCGCCCTATAGGCCGATTTTGTTTTCGCGGGCATAATAAAACAGGTACTGCTGCGCAATTCCGGCCATGTCCCCGAAGGTTTCCCAGGAGAATTTCCGGATCGTGTCTTCGTCGGTTTCCCTGTGAAAGTACAGCTCCTCCATCACACGTTTTATCCAGCGATCCACCGGAAAGGCGCTTCGATCAATACCGCTGTAAAGCAGCACGCAGTCTGCAACCTTTTGTCCGATACCAGGCAGTGAAAGCAGTAATTCTCTGGCCTCTGTTTTGGGAAGTGTTTTCAGATCGGTCAGAAAAGAAGGCGCTTGTGTCAATCTCCGGGCAATTTCAGAGATATAGCGGCATCGATACCCACCACGGCAAAGGTTCAGGTTTTCCAGGGATGCATCGGCCAGCGCTTTGGGTTCGGGAAAGTCATTGCATCTCTGTTCGGCAGGAAGGGGTTTCCCAAATTGCAGGCAAAGCGCTTCAACGATTTGCTTGATTCTGGGGATTCCATTATTTTGGGAGATGACAAAGGACAGCAGTACCTCCCACAGATCCTGCCTTAATAACCGCATACCACTGCCGAAAGCCACAGCTTTCCGAAGATGCTCATCCAATCGTCCAAGCTTTTCCTGAATAGCGCCATAATCAGTATCAAGATCAAGGTATTGATAATATTGATCGAAAAACTGCTGTTCGGTGATGCCGTAAAGCGTGCAGACTCCGTTTTCCCAGGAAAGCCTGAGCCTGCGTCCGAAAACAATCCCCGTCCACAGCCCGTCCTCTTCCCGTTCCCATCGGAAACACTGCCCGCACAAAAAGGTTTGAAAAGGATCAAAATCCTTCAGATGGATCCTGTAACAGGGTTCACGGTTGGTTATCATGGTTTTTACTCTCCCTAACATCTCTTGACTTATTATCGCATGAATCAGTTCTCATTTCCACATGCTTTCTCCCGAGTCTGATTTCATGAACCAATGAAAGCCAGAACATTGTGAATATCCCCGTAACAAATCATTCACATAATGCTTTTCATTGGAGTGACTTTTGGTATAATAGAATTACAACGATGCAGTAGAACCGACATGATTACAGACAGTTGAGGCCACAGATTTCAATATTATGCATCAAAGCGGGAGAGTGCTTTTCTGATGATGGGGAAAAAACTGTACAGTGACAGGTTTGTCGAAATAACTGAATCCGGGGATTCATTCTACCTGGAAAGCTTCCAGAATGGAATGACCGCCGACCAATTCAATCAAATCATAAAAACACTGCCCATGCTTAAGATAAAAAGCGTTTTACTGGTGAATACCGTTTTAACCCGTGCGCCGCATCCGGCTGTGCTCTTTGCCGAAAGAAAGGAGCGCATCAGTACCGAAATCACCAGCGACGGCTTGAAAGCTTATATCACGTTGAACCTTTCCCACAGTGAATTTGAACCACAACACCGAAAGGCATTGCTGGAAGAAATCCTGGGTGTTCTTTCGGCCCAACAGATTGTTTTCGGGATAAAAAGCGAAGTTCTGAAATCCGGTCTGGTTCCGTTTGAAAAAATCTTGATAGCCGAGGGGTTTGCGGCCATCAACGGGGAAGACGCGCAGATCCGCCAATATGCCGTGGAAAACCCCAAACCGCAAGTCATAGACAACGACAGGGTAAACCATTATGAACTGAACTTAATCCATCACATCAACGAAGGGGGATGGCTTGGGGATCGGAAGGATCCCACACCAGGCATTCCCGGAAAGACCGTGACGGGTAAGAGTATTAAACCCATTCCCGGAAAAATGCTCCCGCTTCTTTATGATCGGGTTTCGGTGCGTGAAGAGTACAAGGACGGAATAACCACCCTGTACGCCCGGAAAAGCGGTGCCGTACTGTACAGAGGCGACCGGGTGACGGTGTACGATTACATGGAGATTAAGGGCGATGTGGATTTCAGGGTGGGAAATGTTGACTTCGACGGCTTTTTAACCGTCAAGGGGACGGTTGAAGATAATTTCGCGGTGAAGGCCGATCGGGACATCGAGATCATGGGAGAGTATGGTGTCGGTGCGGCCAATAAGATTGAAAGCAGGAATGGCAATATCTATATAAAAGGCGGAATCGCCGGCCAGGGCAAGGCATTCATACGGTGCACGCGGAACCTTTATGTGAAGTTTCTCAAGGATGTGGATGTGGTCTGCGAGGGCACCGTTTATGTCGGGTTTTATTGCATGAATGCCAATATCCGGGCGAAGCAGGTAATCCTTGAATCAAACAAGGGCAGGATTATTGGCGGAACCATTCATGCAGATATCCTGGTGGAGTCGGCAGAAATCGGAAACCGGGCTGAAACCAGAACCATCATAAAGCTGAACGGCTTTGATCGGGGCACCTTAAAGGCCCAGCTGGATTATATTGTTGAAAGGCTGGAAAGCAGCCGGGAGCAGCTTACAAAAATCAAGCAGCTCATACAGATTTATTCCAGTGCCGAAACCTTAACACCGGAGCAAAGGACGGTATATGTCAAGGTGATGGATAATTACGCCCAGCTGAAGGATCTGATCCGGGATCTGGAGCTGGAACGGCGTGAATATGTGAAATACCTGAAAGCACCCGGTGAAGGTGCCGTTATCGCCCGTTCCAGGATTTATCCGAAGGTACGCATCGAAATTAAGGGCGCTGCCGATGAGATTGCCGTTGAAAGTCTGGGAGACACCTGGTATTACAGCGATAACGACCTGCGTAAGAAAGGGTAGCATACATCCCGGGCAGCAGAAATATTGCGACCGATGCGCAGGTGACGATACATCCGGTCAATAATCGGGGGGGAACTCATGGAGTGTGATTCAATCCTTCAAAAAATACAACAGGATCGGGAGGATCATTCGGTCATTGATTTGTACCGTTACAACGGGCTGATGCAAGCCATCGACTTTTTCTCAAACAGGCTGAGTTTTGAGCAGATCATTTCTTCCGCGTTTGAGTTTGTCAACGAATTGCTGACGGTATCCAAATCGGTGATGTATATCTTTGACGGGAATGAATTCATTCCGGCTGAAAAAAAGGGGTTGGAGGATGAACCTGCGCGGCTGCCGTCCACCAAAAAGTTGGAAACCTTCGCGGTTTTTTGCGGAGCAGTCCTTTATGATAACGCAAAGCTGGAGGAATATTTCGACCGCGATTTTATTAAAACCCATCAGGTTCACATCATGGTACCGCTGATCACCGAAACAGCGCTGGAAGGGTTCATTCTTTTATCTGAGAAAAGCGGAGGGGCTTTTGTTCCCGATGATGCCGTCATCTGCGATGCGCTAATGCGTATTTTTACCAGTGCGCTGGATAACCACAGACGGCTTGTGATGCTGCAGCAGACCAACAGTGAGCTGGATGAAAAAATATTCAATCTGTTTGCGATCAATGAATCCTCCAAAATTCTTCTGGCCCAGCATGACATGGAGGCCTTGTATACCCTGTCCCTTGATGTTTTCTCCGAACTGACGCAAAGCAGCCAGACCAGCTTTTTTCTGTATGATGAGGGTTCGGAAAAGTATATGCTGAAAGCGTATAAGGATATCCAGTATTCCAGGGTCGACAGGGAATCGGTTTCTCTTGCGTTAAACCGGGATAAACCCATCAAAGCCACGAGATTTTTAATCGATACCGGCAATCCCTCCGATGTGGATTATTTTAACGGATTGTTTGATGAAGGGACCGACATTCTTTCCTTTGCAAAGCCCCTTTACATTGTTCTCCTTTTAAAGGGTTCGGAGATTCTCGGGCTGGTTACGCTGGGCAGGACCGTTTCGGGCTCGCCCTATAAAAGCGGTATCTTCGAACTGGTCGAAAGCCTGGCCTCCTATACTTATATCGCAATTTCCAACGCAATTTTGCTGGACAGGCTGGATCAGCATAAAAAACTGCTTGAGGAAAAGCTGGACAGGCTGATGTCCCTGAACCGTCTGATGAAAAATGTGAACAGCGCGGAAAAAATGGAAACGCTGCAGGAACTGATCCTTCGGACGATGGAGGTATCCTTCGGCGTTGAAAAGGTTGCATTTGCTCTGTTTCAGCCAGGGGATCAAAGCCTGGTTGTTTCCTGCTGCGCGGGGATGACGGTTGATAACAGGTCTATTGTGATGAATGAACGGTTGGAAAAGCTGTACAAGGGTGGTATTGTTCTTGAAACCAACGAGCAGGAGGTATATCATTATATCGGCCGGGAGATGGAGATGGCCATCGGTGAAAAGTCAGGCTTCCTGGCCGTGCCTGTCATTCTGGAGAAATATGAGCTTCAGCTGATGGGTGCCCTGTTGATCTTTAAAATGCGCAGCGGCCTGTTAAGTGATGAAGAAAACCTGGTCGTGATGGAAACCATCGCAAACCTGGCAGCTCCTCTGCTTGCGAATTTTATGAAACTGGAATATGAACGCAAGGCGCTCACGGTGAACCACAGGGAGACCTTCCTGCGAGAGCTGAAAAGACAGACCGCCGATTGTTTAATATTAGATACTCCGCTGGAAGTGATACATATTAAAACGCACTTTCCCCTGTTTGCACAGAACGCTCTCTCGGAAATTATGGAAAAAGAGTTTGAGTTCGTATACCCGGTGGATCACAATCACATCCTGATCATCGTGGTTTCGGATTTTAACTATTACCGGCATAAGGCAATGGAAGCGGCAGAAGAATACGGCGCTGAAACCCAGGTTTATACTTTGGGCAGGGATTTTACAGACGTTGAGAGTTTTACTGCACAATTCCAAAGATAAACGGAAAACAATGAACCAGCGATGATGCTGTGAAAGGTGGATTTTTTTGAAGGAACGGATTTATACCATACCGGTCAGTGAAGCATTCAGGGAGGACTGCGAGTGCCCCATGTGCCTGCTGGAGAAAAAGCTGGAGGACGATGCGCTGGAGTATACCCTGGGGCCATCGATGATGGAATCCGACAGCCGGATTGAAACCAACAAAAAAGGGTTTTGCAGCCGCCATTTCACCAAGCTGTACAACAAGCAAAAAAACCGCCTGGCTTTGGGTTTGGTGATTGATACCCATTTGATGGAGCAAAATGGCCTTCTGAAAAAAATGTTTGAAAAAAGCCTTCCCGGAATGAAAAAAGAAGCCGCTTCAAATGCCATGGAGCAAATGGTTCAGGGCCTCAAGGGAAAAAGCGAAACAGCCGCCTTTGTCACAGCCATGATCAACAAGCTGTCCGAACTGGAAAAAACCTGTACCATTTGCGAGAAAATGAACTTTAATATGGGAAAATTCACAGACGTTATTCTATATCTGTTTTTCAAGGAACCCGATTTCAAGGAGCGTTTTCTATCCAAAAAGGGTTTTTGTCTATATCATGTCAAAATGCTGCTGGAGGGAACGCTGAAATACCTGAATGGCAGAGAACGGAATGAGTTTGTCATGGCCCTGATGGAAATGGAACTCGTTCATTTGGACAGAATAAAGGAAGAAGTGAACTGGTTCACACAGAAATTTGATTACCGCAACGAAAAGGCGCCGTGGAAAAACTCCCAGGATGCAATCCCGAGGAGTATAGAGAAAATTTGCGGACCCAGTGACCTGATGCGGTGACCGATACGTACCCCAGGGAAATGGAGAGAGTGATTCAATGAAAAAAGAACGATATGACTATGGAGATCTGCTGGAAATCATGAAAATGCTTCGCAGCCCGGGCGGATGCCCGTGGGACAGAGAACAGGATCATGAAACGCTGAAAAAATATTTCATCGAGGAAACCTATGAGGTTCTCGAGGCCATCGACCTGAAGAGCCCCGCAAAGCTTTGCGAGGAACTGGGGGACGTACTGCTGCAGGTTATTTTTCATGCGCGGATTGCCGAAGAAAACGGGCAATTTACCATGGACGATGTTATCGACACGGTCAGCAAAAAGATGGTACACAGGCATCAGCATGTTTTCGGCCTGGCCCAGGCTGAGACCGCAGAAGATGTGGTAGACCTTTGGGAAGACATTAAAAAGCAGGAGAAAGGTGCGAAAAGCCAAACGGATGTGCTGAAGGATGTGCCTTCGATCCTGCCGGCTTTGATGAGAAGCTACAAGGTTCAGGAAAAAGCGGCCAAAGTCGGCTTCGACTGGGATCATGTGGAGGATGCGTGGCAGAAGGTGCTTGAAGAAACCGAGGAACTGCACGAAGCCTATCAGACGATGGACAAGGGAAAAATGGAAAATGAGATGGGCGATCTGCTTTTTGCGGTGGTCAACGTAGCCCGGTTCTTAAAAATTCAACCCGAACTGGCCTTAACCGGCACGATCAACAAGTTCATCCGAAGGTTTGAATATATTGAATCCAAAAGCAGGGAAGCCGGACGCGAGTTGTCTTCGATGACGCTTGTAGAGATGGATGCCCTGTGGAACGAGGCAAAAAAGTCAGAGTAAAGGAAACAGAAAAGAGGCAAGACGAATGCGTATTGATAAATTTTTAAAGGTGAGCCGCGTGATAAAGCGCAGAACCCTGGCACAGGAAGCCTGTGACCGGGACAAGGTGATGATCAACGGAAAGGTCGCCAAACCTGGCTCGGCCGTGAAGGAAGGCGACATTATTGAAATTCGCTTCGGCGAGAACACAACCCGGTTTCGTATAAAAAAGGTTTCAGAGCATGTGCGTAAGGAAGAAACTGCAGAGATGTATGAGCTTCTGTGACGCACCCATTTGTTCAGAAGGTGCGGGTTTCAATGGTTGGAATCCGCATGACTTCGATCATGATAACACATCCATGCCTGTTCTTTAGCCGACTTTTCTGATCGGCTTTGGCGGATTGGCATTTTCGACCATTTCCCGCTATCCGATAAGGACTTAACCCGAACCTGCGTTATTTCTGCAGACCTTCAAAGACATATTGTTTCTTTCAGCCTCATAGAATTTCAATGCATGGACGATGATGCCATAGGTTTCATGCATATCTCTTCGGAGGTGAAGATGGATGGTTGAAGAAAAGAAATTACCCGAACGGGATCATCAGAATATTACGCTGCGGGACAGAAAAAAGCTGCTGATCACAGGTGTGCGTAACGTAGACAGCTTCAACGAGGAGTGCATTGTCGTGGATTCCGAACTGGGGATCATTGTGATCAGAGGCATGGACATGCATATCAACAAGCTGGACGTGGAAAGCGCCGCATTGGATGTGGAAGGGGAAATCGTCGTGATAGAATATCTGGATCAGACCGCACCGCAACGCAAGAGCGGGTTTCTATCCGGATTGTTCCGCTAGAAGGCCTGGCTGTTATGATCAGGGAATTAACTGTTTTTTTAAGCGCAATGGGCAGCGGCGTAGCCGCAGGCTTTATTTACGATTTGTTCAGGCTGAAAAGAAAGGCGATGAAGACGAAAGCGCTTCTGATAGGCCTGGAAGATATTATTTTCTGGGTGATAACAGCCATGTTGGTGTTCATTACCGCCTATTTCAGCAGCGAGGGTGAAGTCCGGCTTTATTTCCTGTTTGCGGCATTTCTCGGGGTTCTGATTTATTACTGGGTGTTTTCCAGTTGGGTCATTCAAATTCTGACCTTTCTGGTGAAAGCCATTCTCTGGCCGTTTGCCTTTTTACTCGGTCTCTTAAAACCACCGGCGAAATGGTTTTACGCCGCTTTGGGCCGGGGAACCGTTAAAGCCCGTAAAAAGCTTCAATTATCGGGAATACGGATGAACCGGCGGCTGAAATCCATCCGTCATATCATGCGCAAGGTGTGAAACCAAAGAGTTACTGTTCACGGGTAGTATCTGAAAACCATCCGCGGTACCCGCTTCGGGTGTTTTGTCTCCTCTGACAACAAAGCACTAACCTCTCTGCACGCATTTAACGGTTTACTTGTTTAAGTTGAGGTCT
>JAEZBW010000037.1 GCA_023426765.1 Bacillota bacterium | reverse complement strand
GTGCCGATGCTCACTGGAATGGAGAACGGGGACACCACTGTTTTGCCTCCGGCGTCATGCTTAAAAAATACACGGAAGGAATAAAGATTGGCTTCAATGTTCACCTCTCCGAAACCGCCGGTATCCTTAGGGTATACGGTCAGTTCGTTGCTCAGCTGTGAACCCGTGGAATGAACCATCAGACCAGACTCCGAAGCCCATTTTCCATCCCCGATTTTCCAATCAACAAAAGCAGAAACCCCTACCATCTGATTTGCTTTTGTAATACTTTCAGGAATTTCCCAATTCAGCGAGAAATAAGGTACACCACCTCCGTCCTTCAACAACTCGGCTTTTGGCTTTGGTGGAGCTTCCAGTGTTTCGGGGAGGATGGTTGGAGCGTTCTTTCCAAAGGATGCAATCTCCGAGAAAGGCCCGATGACATAGTGGTACATGCCGTCCTTCTGATATTCAACCAAATGGCGAACCCGGAAATGGTACGTCTTGTTTTCCAAACTGAAATTCGTATCAAAGTTGCTTTGAACGATAAACAACCCAATCAGCACGTTGTTCACATCATGCCTGTATGAACCTACAGCCCATACAAAAGGCGCACCCAGCCTATCCTTTCGGGGACTCAGGCTTTCTGATTCGGAACGCCAGGGACCGTCATCGATTTTTACATCCATTTGCGCAAGAACCGTTGCCGGAATTTGATCAGGACCCGGAGCGTACAGCTTTGTAATACCTTCCGGTTCTGTCCAGCGGAAAACAGGGCCCCAGCTTGTGTCGTAACGGGCTGTCAGGTTAAGAGGCGCTTCCAGTGTCTGCGGAATTTCAGCGGCGAGCGCCTGAGGCGCAAACGATACCAGCAGCAAAAAACAAAGAAAACCTGCCAATAGTCTTTTTTTCATTTTGATAACGCTCCTTTTCATATTCATAGGGGTATATCAGTTTTCAAACATCTGAAATGTATTCAGTTCGTCCTGTTACAGGATTCAGATCTTACAAAAGAATTATATTACAGATGCCTCTTTCACGATATCAATTTATTGCGGTAGAATTGTCAGAAAATTGCACTGCCATGATTCGCGGAAAAAGCATGCAGGTTTAGCATATGTTTAAATATTCCGTAGGGGTTACACCCACTCTTTTCCTGAAAACCGATGAAAAATGACTGTGGCTTGAAAAGCCCAGAAGAAAACATATTTCGGTGATGGAATATTGTCTGGTTTTTAAATAATTCATAGCTTTGTTCATTTTGATATCCATAAAGTATGCATAGGGTGTTTTTCCGGTATGATCCCTGAAGAGCCGGATAAAGTAGTATGGGCTCAAATTTGTAATGTGGCAGAGCGTGTCCAAAGAAAACTCCAGGCTTGTGTTTTCCCACAGATAATCGATGGCGGCATTGATGTCCTTTCTGGACGAGTATTTTTTAAGCATTTGCATTTCAGGTACATTGGTCTTCAGCTCTCGAATCAATTGAATGGTTAACTCTGTGGACAGGCAATCGAGAATGAACCGGTAACCGAACTGTTTATTTCTAGATTCGGTCTCGTATCGAGATAACAGTGAGCCAATGTAATTGCTGCAACGGGAGGCATAATTGTGAAACATCAGATCGTCCCTGCCGAGCTCGGATTTAGCCAATTCCTGCAGCTTACGGGTTTCTATGAACAAACAGATAAACTTGATTTCATCGGAATTATTGTTCAGAATACCTTTGCGCGGAATATTCAGTTTTTGTTCCGGATTTGTCGCCAGTATTGTGTTTTTAGTCAGTGTAATACTTTTGCCATCGGCACAAAAGGAGGGTACATCCACCTGGGACAAAACAAAATGATAACAGTCAAACTGATTTTCCCCCTCTACAAAAAACCTGGGTTTAAAGATGGAAAAACCAGAACTGCCGAAGTTTTCCGGTACATTTTGATTTAAACCAATCGTTGTCTGCACTTTCTCGATCAGGGCGCTCAAAGAATCCCTCCCGGTTTCGTTAACTATATCATGAATATAACATAACCGGTAAACAAATTCCACCATAAAATGTCAGAGAGCGCCATAACTTCGTTACGGCAACAAAAGCAATCTCACAAGCAATTGCATCACACCGCAACAAGATTCTTGGCTCTAAAGCGGCAAGATTCTTATAACCAAACTCTATCTTGTCTTGCTACCTGTTCCTGCATTAAAATAAGTATTGAACGGATCAATGATTTCTGTTCATTTTCAATGTGGAGGAAACATGGAGAAGAAAATTGTAGAACAATATAACGATGAGATATTTCATGAAATCATTTCAAAATATGGTTTTGAGGAAGGCAGAGTCAGGCTGCTGGACGGGTTTGAGAGCTTTATCTATGAATGCGAACGAGACGGGCATGAATATATCCTGCGGGTTTCCCACACCGGCCTGCGCCGATCCGGGAAGCAGCTTCTCGCCGAGATGGATTATATCAACTATATGGCGGACAATGGCGTGCCGGCTGCAAGAGCAGTACCGTCTCCCCGTGGAAACATGCTGGAATCCGCTGATTCAAATCCTCTTTTTGCTGGTGCCTTGTTTGAGAAAGCCAAGGGGCATCCCCCGAAAAGGGAATTCTGGCAACCAAACTTTATCCAACGATACGGGGAAATTGTGGGGCGCATGCACCGGCTGACCAAGTCCTATCGGGCTCCTGGATCCGATTGCAGAAGGCCGGACGGCATGGAGGATCTGGAGGGCTTTGCAGAAAAGTTCCTGCCGCCTTCTGAAACCGAAGTGATTCATGAATGGAACCGGATGCTGGATTATCTGCGTACACTCCCGAAGGGAACGGACGAATATGGGCTGATACACCAGGATCTGCATGGTGGAAATTTCTTCGTGGATGATGCCGGAAATATGACGATATTTGATTTTGATGACAGCCAGTATTTCTGGTTTACTCATGATATTGCCATGTGTTTGTTTTATGTGGTGCCGCACCATTGTGAAAAGCAGGAGGACCTTTCCAATGCAAGTTTGTTTATGAAACAGTTTATGACGGGCTACCGGCGTGAAAACCGCTTGGAACAACGATGGATTATAGAAATACCAACCTTTATGAAGCTTCGCGAGATGGATTTGTATATTGCCATTCACCGCAGTATGGATTTGAACGATTTGGATCCATGGTGCGCCAGCTTTATGAGAAACCGAAAAGAAAAGATACAGAACAGGGTACCTTACCTGGAACTCGATTTCAGTAAGTATTAAAAGCACCAAACTTCCGTACTCCTTTAGGAGCGTTCTGAAAAGCATATAATACATACTGCAGCTTTTGTGGTTTGAAACCAGCTCTGCTGTGTTTGTGAAATACACTTCAAATCAACTTCCAGTTTTTTTTGTTACATACGCTTTGAGTTACGGCAAATGATTCGGGAGAAAAGCAATCAATACTTTTCTCCCGTTGCGCTTTTCAAATGCCTCTTAAACCTCTGTATAGGAGAATAGAGGTTCTTCGCATATTCACATCGTGGGCAGGTTATCCAGGTTATCGCTTTCCACTCCGTTGGGGTCACTGCGCAGAAATTCACGGCCGTTTTTTGCGCGGCCCACATTCACGCCTTCAATCTGGCCTTTCCTGGCCATCGATATGGCCTCGTTGACGGGGTACACATTTCCGTTATCCAGCATAACATCGGTAATATCCCCATCAGGGTTCTTTTTAACTTTGGTAATTTTAGCAGTTGACTTATCCATATTCCACCTCCATTCATATTGTATCTATATCGTTTCATATTATCCGCCATGTCAAATAGAACTATTCCATTGACTTGTTTGACATAATAAATGAGTCAGATAGAACTGTCCCAGTGACTCAACTGCTGGCGCTTTTGTAGTTTTTTAGCCCAAACCTGAAAAAAGCCAGCGTGAAGGCGGTAAAAACAACGACCACCGCAATGGAATAGACAAAACACAACGGGGAAAGAACCCCTGCAAAAAACTGTGCAGGTACCGTAGACATGATTCCATACGGCAGAACAAGGTAAAACAATACTTTAAAGGCCCCCTTGAACAAGGTGCCCGGAATTTTCATGCACAATCCCAGGAATTCAATTTCCAGCCGCTCAATGGAAGATGTTTGGATAAAAAAGAAGGGAAAGGTGCGTAAAATGACTTCCATGTCGTAATACAATACTTGCATCAACAGCACCAGAAAAATATACCCCAATAGCCTTCCTGCCGTGATCGCAATATTCATTTCCGATATGGCATAAGCAATAATTCCCGCACTAGCCAGCACAAGGGGCACAGAACCAATGTCAATGTTCTCAAAGGACAAATAGAACAGGGTATTGATGGGCTTGGTGATGTAAAGGTCCATTTGCCCCGATTTTATTTTATCGGGGATGGCAATCACGCCGAAGAAATATAGAACCATGTTTACTGCGTTTAAAAGCGAGAAGGTTCCGATGAAAAGCAGCATCTGCGGTCTGTCCCATTCTCCGATGAACCCCGTTTGCGAATAGATGGCCTGAAACATGATAATCTGGATTAAGAACATCGATCCATCCACAAAGAACGCGCCAAAAAAGGAAAATCGGAAAGCCATGTTCCTTGAAAGTTTCATTTTTAATAGCATCAGTATGATTTTCAGTTGTTTTCGCATTGTCATATTCCCACCCCGTCATATTTCACCTTCAGCCTGCTCCAGGTCACCGCGTTCAGCGCCCAAAGGAACAAATTCCAAACGACAAGCATTACCAGGCCCATGGGAGCCTCATAAGCGTTTCTGCCCATCAGAACCATGGTAGGCAGATAGGTAACATAATAAAACGGAAAGTACTTCATCACCAACAATACCTTTTCAGATAAAAGCGTCAGAGGGATGAAGGTTCCTGCAACAAATTCAAGGATATTGTCCTTGATCATCATAAAAAGGCCTGTGTCAAGAAACTTGAACGCAAGGATTCCAATATAATAATTCAGCTGCATCATGAACAAAAGGCCAAGCAATATCAACCCCCCTGCCAGCAGTATGTCCTGAAGGCCGGCTGTCAGCACAATGTCCACCCCGAACAAAAGGGTCCATAAAACAGCGGCCAGCAGGTTAAAGGATATGAAAAAGAGAGCTACGCCGGACGTATGCGCCGAAAAGTAACCGAAGATACTCATAGGCCGCACCATATATTT
>JAEZBW010000664.1 GCA_023426765.1 Bacillota bacterium | reverse complement strand
ATCCAATGCAGCCGGTAGAGGCCCTTAAAACACTTGAAATCAAAGATTTGTGTTCTGGCTACGAAAACGGCTCAATAATTATTGAACGAATAAACTTTAAAATCAATAGAAATACCTTAACCATTATCACAGGTAGAATGGGGTCAGGGAAAACAACGTTGATTCGTTCAATTATAGGCCTTCTGCCCATATTAAAAGGGGAAATTTTATATAATAATCACCCCATAGCAGAACCGCTAAGGTTCTTCGCCCCCCCTATATCTGCATATGCACCTCAATCCCCAAATTTCATTAGTGAAAGCATTAAAAATAATATACTATTAGGACTTGATGAATACTCACTCGATTTAAATAAAGTACTTTATCAAAGTGTTTTAAATGAAGATATTCAGTTTTTTGAGAATGGTCTAGAGACAGTAATTGGACCAAAAGGTGTTAATCTATCCGGAGGACAACAAAAAAGAATAGCTGCTGCAAGAATTTTTTCACACCAAGCAGAGCTTGTCGTATTTGATGATATTACGAGTTCGATAGATATTGAAACAGAGGTGGAGTTTTGGGATAGATTGCTAATGAATAAGGATAAGACAGTCATAGCTGTCTCAAATAGCCAATATGCCCTAAAAAGAGCTGACAACATAATTCTACTCAAAGGTGGTATCATTGAGGCACAGGGCAAGTTTGATGAGCTTTTTATTAGCAATCAAGAATTTAGAAGTATTTGTGTAAGATAAAGGTTTGTTAATAAATATAATAAGTAGATTTATTTTTTCATTGTAATAAGGTGTTGATAATTTTGGCATAATGTAATAAAATTGTTATATTAGTATGAAGAAGTAAAGTGATTATTTAGTTATATAAGACATTCAAACCTTGATACTATATTATGACCGGCGGAGGCTCAGTGTCAAAAGGACCGTGAGATAAATGCGAAATACAGAAAAGTGGTTTCCTTTTAACCGGAATATCGGTTTCCAACAACCGGACAAATGGTGTAATTTAAGTCGGAATACTCTCATAAACATTTGAACAAATGTTACCTACTTTTTATTATTGATAGTAATAAATCCATAGGCTAGCCGTTTGGATAAACATAAAAAAACCTCACTTATACGTAAAAAGTTAGATGCTTAATTAAGACTCATGTTTTTTCGAGAGTACATAATTTGGTGGAAGGAGGTGTTAGTAATGAAGAAGAGCAATTTCTAATTACTTAACTTTCTATCCCATAACTATATCTCAGTTATGGGATAGAAAATATAAATAAGTCTATTTAAAATAAACCAAAGTGAGGATTCAGTATGAAATATGAGAGCTTCAAAAATGTAGAAATAAAAGGTTTTAACCAGATAGCATTTGATTGTTATGCTATACAACTTATTGCATTATGCAAATATTATAATGGGGAATATTGGAAAATGCTGATCGAGAATCCAATAGAATACATTCCGATACCTGACAAAGTAAACATTGAAGATAGAATAAAAATTAGTTATACTCATAACGGCAATAAGTTGATAAAGTCATACTATGGCATTGACTTAACAAATTATGCTAAAGATAAAAATACAGAACTTGATTTTAATGATAACAAAGTTTTTCTTGCGATATTTGATACAACTAAATATCCTCCAACAACAGGTATGGAGGTTGATTACGATAGTAAAACTCATTCTTTTATTATATATAACAAAAATGAAGAGAATTATATAATTTATGATGCTTTTTATGGAATGAAGGAGTATTATCTCAACAAGGAGTTATTTTATAACGGTGTTATTACATTATACGAAGTCCAAATAAATCCACAAATAATAAATAACAATTTATCTAGTGATGATTTAGTCTTAAGAAGATGCCAAGAAGACGATTATTGCTGTATAACAAAGTGGTTTTATGATTGTTTTAAGTATAATACATTTTCATACCATAAAGATATTTTCTTTATTAAGTTAAGAAATGTATTCTCAAAAGTTGAAGCATTGGGTATCATTTTGAGAGAAATACTCGGGGAGAATACTTATGTTTCTGAAGCATCAAGAATGTTACATAATATCTTCGAGCAGTTAAGAGGCATTCTCTATTACTTTATGAAAATTCAACTAAAACATAAAATGATAGATAAAGATACTTTTATTACTAAATTCAAACAAATTGAGGATTTATTTAAGCAAGAAGATACTATAAGAAAGGAAGTTATAAGAATACTTAAAAATGATGAAAAAAGTTTATCGAAAGATATAAAAAATAAATTAGATAAGTATTTGGGAAGACCAGTTGACCTTAATTTAAGTGTATATGATGATCATGATGGTGTAACAATTTTAAACTTAATTAATTTTATCGAAGATGAGTACGGTTTAGAGTTTGATATACTATCGTATAGCGGTGTAAATACTTATAATGATTTTGCTGTGCGAGTATTTCACAATCTTTTATCAAAAAATGTTGAAAAAAGGAATTGAAATGTTTAAGATCTATATTCTTAAAATTAATAAAGATCTATCTGAATTCGATTTTAATTGGTTATTGAGTTTTGTATCAGAACTGAACAAAGAAAGGATACAACGGTTCCGCAGGTTTGAGGATGCACAAAGGTCACTTTTAGGTAACATTTTAGCTAAATATGCTATATTGGAAAGTCTCAAAGAGAAAACAGAGCACTTAGATTTTAGCGTAAATAAGTATGGAAAGCCCATTTTACTAACACCGGTTGGAATTCATTTTAACATTTCGCATTCCGGAAATTGGGTAATATGTGCGATTGATAAATATCCGGTCGGAATTGATGTTGAAGTTATAAAGCCAATTGATTTACAGATTGCAAAAAGATTTTTTTCCAAAGATGAGTATTTATATCTTATGAGTAAGCCCGATGAAGCACGTTTAAAATATTTTTATATGATCTGGACTTTGAAAGAAAGCTATATTAAAGCTGAAGGAAAAGGGTTAAATATTCCTTTGAATTCTTTTAGTATTAAGATTGATGATGATATTTCTACAGTCAAAAACT
>JAEZBW010000655.1 GCA_023426765.1 Bacillota bacterium | reverse complement strand
ATGTACGTACAGACAATGAATATGCTCAGCAGCATATCAAGGGATGCGTGCATATTCCTTTAGACGAATTGGAAGCGAAATTGGAACAGGAAATCCCGGATAAAACCAGAGAGATAATATTCTACTGCCAAAAGGGCGTACGGGCACAACAGGCTCTGGAAAAAGCATTGCTTATGGGATACGAAAAAGTCTACAACCTCGGAGGCATAGGGGATTGGCCTTTTGAAACCGAAACCGGCAGCGTTTCAGGCGGAGAATAAAAAGGTCACCGACGATGAATATTGGATCAATCATATGAAACAGGCAAGGAAGGACCATTTTGGCGCTTCCTTGCCTGTTAGCATTTATTTACGCATGAAAAAGTGCTGCTCATTTTATTGCTGCTCTATTGTTGAGTAAATATAAAAGAACTTAATAATTTTTGCTAGTGTAATAAAAAATTGCCCGTTTTAAACTATAGTTGACCAAAGCATTCAAACCAATTGATAGAAAGAAAATACCAGGTTCACATGTTTCACCCGTATGACAGAGAGCGTTCGCAATAACTTTTTGAATTACCTTTTCAAGTTGGCATAACAGAGCATCAAACCTTACTCAATTCGACGCGGGCAGATAATGGATGGCGTATAAAGAATAAATAGGGTATGGCTTCGGTTGCTATTTTTCACAGGGATTCCAAAGGTTGATAATGGAATACAAGCCCTGTGAAAATTTAGTGATATAAAAAAATTATCAGGAGGTAAGCTGTATGCAAAGAAATCGTGTACTGTCTCTAATCCTCACAATTGCACTCTTCATAGGTCTGCTCCCGGCCACAACACTGGTGGCATTTGCCGATGATCCGGCACCCATTCCCATTTACATGGATCCCAGTTACTCCTTTGCGGAAAGGGCGGCCGACCTGGTTGGCAGAATGTCGTCTTCACAGAAGGGTTCACAGATGTACAGCCAGAATACACCGGCTCTTACCGCATCACAACTGGGAGGCGGTGCACTGAATGTTCCGGCCACGGCGGGAATTGCATCCTACACCTGGTGGCAGGAAGCCCTTCACGGATATTCTCTGGGCAACTGTACCAACTCCAACTCTTATCCACAGAACACCTCGGTGGGGAATACATGGAACCCCGATCTTTACTACATCATGGCGGGCTATATCGGAGATGAGATTCGTGAACGCGCCAGCCAGGGAAGCACGGTTTCGACGGATGGCAGGGCCAACGCCAAGAACCTTACCGTATATTCCCCTACGGTAAACATGCACCGTGATCCGCGCTGGGGCCGAAACGAGGAATCCTACTCGGAGGATCCCTATCTTATGGGCAAGCTGGGTACTGCATTTGTTCAGGGCATGCAGGGGATGGATCAGGAGGGCAACCTTCTTAACCCGAATGGTCTGCGCAAAATTAATACAACCACGAAGCATTATGTCGCGAATAACAGCGAACGCAACCGTCTCGACGGCGGTGCCGTTACCTCTCTGCGCGCGTTAAGGGAATACTATACCGCACCATACCGCACCATCATCCGGGACGCTGACGTTTCTTCCGTCATGGAAGCATACAGCACGTTAAACGGAGATCCCTGCTCCTGGAGCAGTTACCTCATTGAGACGCTGCTGCGCCAGACCTTTGGTTTTTCGGGCTACATGACCGGGGACTGCGATTCGGTTTCGACCATTTCGAGACATAACTTCACGAACCCATATACCGGCAATGTGCTTACCATCGTTGAACAGTTTTCACAGGCTATGGCACATGGAATGGATCTTCAGTGCAATGGCGGCCATGGCAGCGGTGCGAATACATACGGAAGCCAACTGGCAAATATGCTTGCTCAGGCGGTTACAACAGACAAAGGCACATTCACCGAAAGTCAGGTGGACATCTCCCTGCACCGTCTGATGACAGCCCGCATGCAGACCGGTGAATGGGACAGCGATAATGCCTATACTGCAGCGGCGGCTGCGCGCGTAGCCGAACAGACCGATTCCATCGGCTGGCAGACTCCTGAGCGTTTAAAGATGATTGATGATGTGAATGCGGAAGCAGTCGTAATGTTAAAGAACGCGGTTCCGGCCGGTTCCGCAGACAAGATCCTGCCGCTTTCTGTTCCAGCCTCGGGTGCTTACAAAGTGGTTATCGTCGGCGCATGGCAGACCAATATGTATCTGGGGCTGTATTCAGCCACCCAGAACGATAATACCAACCGGATCAACATTCAGCAGCGAATTGTAAGCAACATTACTGAATTGAATCCCGATGCCACCTTCACCTATCTTACAAGTTACGGCAACTCCACCTCCTCCAGCTCATATACACTCTCAACCGAAGATCAGGCGACCATTGCCGCCGCAGATGCCGTTATCGTAGTTACAGGAACCGATAACAACTACTCCAAGGAAGATGGAGACCGGACAAGCAACATTTTCTCAAACGGCCAGGCGACGCTGATTTCCAATGTCGGTAAACTAAACCCGAAGACCATCGCTGTCATGGAAACCTGCGGTCCGATGCAGGTGACACAGTTTGAAAACGACGTAGCCGCCATTCTCTGGTCCAGCTACCTGGGCAACCGCAAGGTAGGCTTCGGTGACGTCATTACGGGCAAGATTAACCCCTCCGGTAAGACCACCGACACCTGGTACCAGAATGTAAGTGATACCGGCGTGTCTGATATTCCCAGCATTTATGATTACGATCTCCTTCCGTCCGAAGGCAAGCAGGGACGTACCTATATGTACTTTACCGGCACGCCCTCCTATCCCTTTGGATATGGACTCAGCTACACCACCTTTGAATATTCCAACCTGATCATCAAAAATGGCGCTTCTGCTGCCACGGGATTTGATGCCAACGATACCATCACTGTTTCCTTTGATATCACAAACACCGGTGCCGTGAAGGGTAAGGAAGCCGTACAGCTCTATGTTGCGCAGCCTGATGCTCCGGCTGAGTTGAAGAGGCCGATTAAGCGCCTGGAAGGCTTTGATAAGGTAGAGCTTGAACCCGGTGAAACCAAAACCGTTACGCTGGACGTAAAGGTTCCGGATCTTGCTTTCTATGATGAGGCAACGGACAGATACATCGTAGATACCGGTGCATATGAGATCCAGGTGGGCGGAAGCAGCGCGGATGTTCCGCTGAAGGGCATCATCAACGTTACAGGTTCCCTGACAATTGTTCCGTCGGTTGTTACTGCGAAGCCCAGCCAGACCGGCGATGATGTGCTGGGTGTTGAAGAACGGCTGATCTTCGACAAGGGCAAGATTGTTGATCCGAAGCTCACGGTTGCGATGAACGATGAAAGCCTCTGGGGCTATAT
>JAEZBW010000603.1 GCA_023426765.1 Bacillota bacterium | reverse complement strand
ACTTTGTCCCGCGGCACCAAAACCCTCTATATTCTCAGAATTATGTTCCTCATCCTTCCCCTTCGATTTATTAGTATTCCATTCTAAGAATCCTACATAAATTTCTTGAAAATCTAAGACTCCAATGCCCTGAAAAATGGTTAATAGAGTAACGTAATATTTTTCGGCTTTTTTTAGCTCTTGTTGAAACCATTCGCTAATCTGTTCCTTTAGGGGCCCATTTGCTTTATGTTTAGTAGGGGCATATTTAATTCTCCTTTCTTCATTAAGTATTTTTCGTACAACTTTCTCACCAATGTGTACATGGACATCTCTACCAGCTGTTAATACATAGCTGTCTTTCACATCTTGCAAGAAGGACATTACTTTACTTTGAAAATCATCATCCGCATCTAATTCTTCAGATGAGGAGGACGGAGAATTCTTGTTTGAAGGTTCATTCGCTCCCGGCAATGAACTTCCTTGTGGCTTTGGATCTTCAATGGGCTGAGAGGATGAATCATTTAGGGCATCAGGGCACATAGTATTTCCCTCAGAAAAGTAATCAGTTCCCTAAGATTATTTGGCGTAAGTAGTCATAGAGACCTTTCAAGTGCTCAGCATTACTTACGACCAAAATCGCCATTTTTACAAATTCTCCCAAACCATTAAGCAAACCTTTAGCTTCTTTGACGGTCGGTTCTGGTTTTTGGATTTCCTCCATTAGACCGCGGACAATACTTTCAAACTGTTGTTTGTCCGCAGCACTCTTTATTGTGGGAGAAATAATGTTAGCAATTTCTTGCAGAGGTGCCGCGGCTAAGTGATAACGAACTACACTGCCACCAGCTGCTAAATATTCACCGCCTTCCACATCTTCTAGCTGGTTAATAACCTCAATTTCCTCGTCTGTAGGTGTTGCGGTGGGGGTATCGTTGCTTGCCGCATTGAGAAAAATATCTTCTCCTGCTGCTACAGCTTTAGTATCTTTTCCGCCCTTAACAATGTTCTTTACGATTCGCTTTGCCATTGTGAACTCCTGTCTAATACCTGATTATGGAAATACATGCTTGATTTTGATCGTCAAAGTAACTTCACCTTCGTTATCTGTCAAACAGGAAGGTGAATCATTGATTGCAAGTAGCAAATTCCCCTTCGAATTAACATAGTAGTCTTGATCCAGTTGAACCACGAAGGGCATACTGTTATCTACTCGCCCAATAAGGACTCCATAGGGTTCTCCTGGTAAAAGTTTGCATTCAGTAGTCGTTGGGTAATGGATAAGAGAGTCAATATTTGGGGAGTATCCCCAAGGCCCGACCTTTTCATACAAAGCTCGGTCTACTGTCCAACCTCCTGATGTGTATGAAATGCTAAACTCAGTGTTCCCCTCAAACACAATGCTTGTCTGTTGCCAACTATATATAGAAGTTATTGTTACATTATACGTCTTTGTTGAATACCGAAGTACTAAAAACGGTACAAGAATTAGACCTATTAGAAAAACGATCAAAAATATTGGGAATGATGAATTGGAACGAGATTTTTCAGTGCTCGGAATTTGAGCAGAAATACTGCTTGGTACTGGATCTGGAAAAGTTTTATGTTTTTCCTTTTCAGGAGTACCATCATTAAAAGAATGAGGTGCACAAACAGGACATAACTCATTTACTAGTTCCCAACTGTCCAATTTGAAAACATGTCCTTTTGGACATTCTACTACCTCTTCTCCTATTACAAAACTTGTTCTTGTAATAGGACACTTTTGGCCCAAAAGATGAGAATTGCTAGAGATAAGATATTGCTTCATTTTCCCCCAATACCCACATAGTAGCACTATCTTTTATATGTCACTAAAATGTAAAATTACATATAAAATTTATACCAACCTGTGATTTAAAAAAATATTTATATAAGTCATATCTTTCATAGGACAATATACTAATTTCTATTCATTCTTTCTCTATCATCTATTGCTAAAATTTGATCCACTTTCAGTACACTTTAGTCGCTACAAATGTTTTGTCTTATAGTGCAAATTTCCACGTGATTATTTATTATTTTGTTACTCAAGAGGGATTGGGTGATGAGTTTTGGCAGGAATCTTCGCATAAATGGCTTATTTAAGCCATTTATCTGCTTAAAAACTCGTCGTCCAATGCTTTCCCTTTATCTATCTAATGCGTACTGCCAGGATGAAGCATCACGAAGGATGTACCTGGTTTATCACTTATATAAACGTGTAGACGGGTGGGGGAAACCTGCTTATGTCGATCGCGGCGAGGATGGAGCAGAAATTCGACTTGCTTGTGGCATCAAATAGTTTGTGGGGAATGGAATGCGATCCGAGTTTTCGTTGATTAGGGTGTGTAGATCAGATAGTCTCACCCTGCGACCATGTTTGGGATTTTTTATGCTGGGGTCCCGATACCCAGGAAGCTGACCGCGCGTCATGCGCTGGGATAAAACACTGAGCGACATACCGCTAATATCCGCAGCTGCGCTCAGTGTGATGAGTTGGTCTTGATTCGCCCAGACTAAGGCGCGCAAAATCATAAAACCCACCGGGCTGGCCCAGAAGGCCTCCGGGGTCTTATGAACAAATGGTCCCTGGTTCAGCCAGGTCTCAACTGCTTCACAATCGGCCAGGATCTGG
>JAEZBW010000615.1 GCA_023426765.1 Bacillota bacterium | reverse complement strand
ATCATTCCCTTGTCAAAGCCTATCCTGGCGACCATTGCATTGTGGGTGGCGGTAAAACATTGGAATGCGTGGTTTGATGCGGACATTTACACCCGATCCAATCAACGCGTTGTTCTTCAATTAATTTTAAGAAGAGTCATGATTGAACATGAAAATGCAGAAATTACCGATACGCTTCAGGGGGACGAGGGCGTTGTTACAAAAACAATGGAAGCAGCCACGGTTCTTATGGCTACAGGCCCCATTATTTTGGTTTACCCGTTTTTACAAAAGTACTTTGTTAAAGGGGTTATGGTCGGCTCGGTCAAGGGTTGATCCATTATGACAAATATATCTGTTAACAGATATTTTTAATAAATAACTCATTTTACTTTTTTAAGGAGGTTTTGTGACATGAAAAAACGACTCATATCCTTGCTGTTAGTCATGCTGTTGGTTGCTGTAGTAGCACTCACCGGCTGTGGAGTACAAACTCCGCCGGCTCCAGATGGTTCCGGAACTCAATCCGGTGATAACTCAGGGGTAACACCAGTTGCCGATGAGAAGCCCGTGCCACTGAAATGGGTGGGTAATCCAACAGGCGGATTGTACCCGGATGAGAACTCATTTGTCGTCAAGGAAATAGAAAATAGGTTTAACGTTGATATGGAGATCGTTAAGGCTCAAGCAGCGAAGCCTGAAGAAATGAACTTGCTGTTTGCATCCGGTGAAATACCCGATCATATTTTTATTCGCAGCCAGGACATCAACATGATCATAGAGGAAGAGCTGTTAAGAGAAATCCCTGAAGACCTGCTAAAGGAAGTGGCTCCCACTTATTATCAGCTTGTTCTTGAAAACCACCCCAATGTTAAAAACAGTGTTGTTTATAATGAAGAAACGAAAGCCTTTTATGCCTTGCCTCAAGGTCAGGGAGAGTTATTCCCTCTTACAGTGATAAGGACTGATTGGCTTGAGAAGGTCGGAGCCAAAATACCGACATCGCTCGAGGAATTTGAAGAAGTATGCAGATTGTTTGCCGAAGAAGATCCTGACGGGAACAACAAGAAAGACACTTATGCATTTTCACTGACAGGAAATTATGATGTATATAATTTGGCTGCTACTTACGGTTTTTCAGTACCCGCCGGCATTGTAAAGGATGATTCATATCTGAAGGGTGCAGATGGTAAGCTGGAAAAAGCCGAGGTTACAGAAAACTATAAGAAGCTTCTCGAATTCTGTGCAGGATTATATAAAAAAGGATATATATATCCGGATGTTACGATAAAGGATGATGAGGCATTATTCACAGATGGTCTTGTTGGCATAAAAACCTTTGACTGGACCTATTTAATGCCTGATTATAGACCAAGCGATTGGTTTGCCCTGACATTTAAGAAAAATAGTAATGCAAAAACTGATTATGTACCCCCGCTCAAGGGCTTGAATGGAGAAGAACCGGTTTACGAGAAACAAAGCAGCGTTTGGAGATGGCAGTGCGTTGGCAAAAACACCACTGACGAACAACTGACAAAGGTTCTTCAAATCATTGAAGCGCAATTAACGGATCTGGACTTCCATAATCTGATCTGGAGAGGTGTTGAAGGTGAACACTACACTGTGAATGAATCAGGTATGGCAATTGCCGCCGAAGCATGGGCCGGTAACGAAAAGAATGCAGAGTTAGGTACACGGTTCTTTATGGCCAACTATAGAATAGAAGAACAAAGAGTTTTATCCTGGGGTAAGGAAGCATTGGTTCAGGGAGATTTCCAGAGCGATTACAAGGTTGTACAGCAGCTTATCCCTTCAGGAACACCGATAGAAGCAAAAGCTAAGTTTGGCGCTGATGTAGAAAAAATTGAAGAAGAATTTTTCCTGAATACCGTTACAGGTATCTGGGATATCGACGCCGAATGGGACAACTATGTGAACAAATGGTATAAAGCCGGCGGCGACAAAATTACAGATGAAGTGAACGAAATATACAATCAGCTAAACAAATAATCAAGGGTACTGACTACCCATAATCAGCCGATTCCTTTCGGCTGATTACGGGTAGTTAAAAAGGAATTTGGAGGCCTTTATGAGATTATCTACACAAACAAGCTTTTATAACAGCAGTATCGCAGAGGGCAGATATACCCCAATGCTTGAAGTGGTGAGAAGAAGCCATGCAGCCGGTTTTAAAGTGTTTGAAGCAAGCTTCTGCCGTGCACTATACAGGCAGAACGATCTTGCTGAGGATAATTGGGAACCCTTAATTCATGAATTAAGGAATGAAGCCGAAAAGCTTGGCGTCGAATTCGCACAATCACACCCCGTTTTTATACCTGCGAATTACAATGAGAAGCCTGTTGTAATGCAGGAAACGTACCATAAATTAATGGAGCGTTCCATTATTGCAAGCGCCATGTTAGGCGTAAAATGGGCGGTTCTTCACCCGGTTGAGGAAAGAGAAGCTGCTTGTTTTGATACCGAATACAATATTCAAAAGAATAAGGAATTTTTTGGACCGGTTATTGAGCTGGCAAGGAAGCACAATGTGGGAATATTATTTGAAAACATGATCGAAAGGGAAAATTCAAAGAGGCGCTTTTGCAGCCATGCGGGAGAGCTTGCAGCCTTGATCGATTCATTTAATGATCCGAATATCGGAGCGTGCTGGGATTTTGGACATGGAAATTTCCTGTACAAGGATCAACGCGCAGCCCTTCGTACACTGGGCACAAGAATGAAGGGAACTCATGTTCAGGATAACAGGGGCAAAGAGGACGATCATATGCTTCCCTTCCACGGGAACATTGATTGGTATTCGATCATGCCATTTCTTACTGAAATGGGGTATGAGGGTGACTTTAACTTTGAAATTCATAAAGAATTTGATGCTATGCCCGATCAGGTAAGAGACGATCTGGCTAAGGTAGCATATAAAGTAGGAACATATTGTCTGTCATTGGCTTGAGTGTTTGTATGATATTGTTTACGCAGTAAAATGCGTAATTGACATGGGGGCATCTACCCCACCGAATAAGGAACGAGGACCCCGCAT
>JAEZBW010000566.1 GCA_023426765.1 Bacillota bacterium | reverse complement strand
CCATATCCTGGGTCGCTCAAGCTGCACGCAATAGACCTTCCTGTATGAAGCAGGGCTTCGAGGTATGTTGTCTTTCGTCACCAAAATCACCCAAATCATCCGCTAGCTCTACTAGGGTGTGAACAGTCCCCCACGACCCAGGTGTCGCCAAACGCCACGAAACCTCGGGAAGTTATTATGTATGTAAAAAATGGATATAATGTCATTATGCGCAAAGGTCGATGTTACTTAGTGCTTCGAGCCTGATGAACAGTCTGATTTGGCCTTTCTTCTTGCACCACACAATGTTGCTACGCTATATAAAGCAGAGCACGAGCAGGAGAATAATGTTGAATGGAAAGGCCGCGCTGTAAATTATTTCAAGGAGGAATGAACATGGAAATTGTTTACGAGCGTTGCTGTGGGTTAGACATACACAAGGCAAGCATTTCTGCTTGCGTAATTGTAGGAGGTAAAAAGGAAAATCGGACATTTGGAACTATGACGGACGATTTACTACAGATGTCATCATATCTAAAAGAGCGCAATGTTCAGATGACTGCAATGGAAAGTACCGGATCGTTCTGGAAGCCGATTTTCAACATCTTGGAAGTGGAGGGGATAGAGGCAATTCTGGTGAATGCAGCTCATATCAAGACAGTTCCTGGGCGGAAGACAGATGTGAAGGATGCCGAATGGATTGCTGATTTACTGCGTCACGGGCTATTAAAGCCGAGTTTTGTAAAGCCACGTGACCAGCGGGAACTGTGTGAACTGGTTCGGTATCGGGGGAGTCTGATTGAAGAACGTGCAAGAGAATACAACCGCATGGGCAAGGTGTTGGAGGGAGCGAATATCAAACTTACATCTGTAGCAAGCAAAATGGATACAGCTTCAGGGATGAGTATGATCCGTGCATTATCAAACGGAGTTTTTGACCCTGAGCTGTTGGCCTCCATGGCTAAAGGAACCATGCGGTCAAAAAAGGATGAACTGGAGCGAGCATTCAATGGCTTAATCCAGCCACATCAGCAGATGATACTAAAAGCCATGTTGGAACACATTGATAAGATGAGCGGATTGATAAGTACGCTTGATGTAGAAATAGAGAAGCGGATGGGGCAAGATGTGGAATTGATAGAGATGCTTGATGAGATAACAGGTGTCGGCAAAATCTCGGCACAGACCATCATCTCTGAAATTGGCACTGATATGAACCGTTTCCCGACGGCGGAAAACTTGTCTTCATGGGCTTGCATGTGCCCTGGAAACAATGAAAGTGCTGGAAAGAAGAAGAGTGGTAAAACCAAAAAAGCTAATTCCACTTTAAAAAAAACTTTAGTTCAGTGTGGAAGAGCAGCAGCAAATAGTAAAGATACTTACCTTAATGCTTTGTATCACAGGATTGCTGCAAGAAGAGGTGCTAAAAGAGCTGTTGTGGCTGTAGGCCATGCGATTCTGATCATTTGTTACCATATGATTAAGGACAGGTCGCATTACTATGAACTTGGTAACGATTATTTCCAAAAGCGCAACAGGGATGTACTGATACGCCAGAGTGTAAAGCGTTTAGAGACTTTAGGTTTTACAGTTTCTCTCAAAGAAACTGCGTAAGTTATTTCTCGAAGAGAAAACATATTTTACCCCTTCGGTGATTGGGTTTAATTTTTTATATTCTTTTAAAGACGTTTCATAACATGAACTCCGCTATAGGTTTCACAGGAGTAACAAGCGAAGCTGTCATTCGGAGGGCAACGAAGAATCTTACCCGAAGCAGTTCATTCGCTAAGCTCAGGATGACATTCGCTACGCTCATTACGGAGAAAAATTCAGCCCTGCTTGTTTGTTCTGAAAACAAAAATTTTACTGGCCAGATAATTCGCGATCAGAACCATGGTAAGGGAGATGATTTTAAACAACGACACCCGGAAATAGATCAAATTCAGCTGCAGATCTAAGTGCAGCAGGTTAAACAGGACATACGTGGCCCCATACTCGAAAAGCAGCGAAACAACAATCCTCGCTGAAAAAAAGCGGTACAGTTCCACCCAGAAATTTCCGTCCGAATCAAAGACAAAGCTTCGGTTTGTTAAATAAGCAAACAGGATGGCCAGCAGGATGGCGGGAAGATTGGACAGATACCAGCTGCCCTGCCCCAGAATGTGTTCGAGGAAGGTATAAACGGCGATATTGACCACTGTGGTCAGAACGCCAAAAGTCAGATAGGTAATCGGCTCATAAAACCGGTACAGTAAATCCGCCAGTTTATTGTCCTTATGCTTCGACAGCCAAAGCAGAATTGTC
Source organism: Bacillota bacterium (assembly GCA_023426765.1). Taxonomy (GTDB): domain Bacteria; phylum Bacillota; class Clostridia; order DSM-8532; family DSM-8532; genus JAAYJG01. Next base: position 4,997 of record JAEZBW010000566.1, on the reverse strand, counting down.
TGTTTGTATCTCATCTTGCATCTTCTTTCATTTGCATGCTTTCAATCGTTTATCGGAAAAACCGTATAAAACGGTTGAAGTTTAGGAACAAGTCATTTCATTTATCATCATACAAAAAGTTCTGCCTGTTCACAAGCGTTTTTTATAAGTAGCAGTATAAGTTGAACAGTTTTGTTAGATTCTTCGTTTCACTCAGTATGACAGCTACGCTCTCATTTACCGTGGTGCATAGCATGTGTGATAATTCCGGGCGAGGCGAAGAATCCGGAAACAAAAAGAGCGGTGTATAAAACCGCCTGAAATGCAAACGATAAGCGTTGAACAACATGGAATATGTTGTGACAAAAATGACAGGAGGTGTTTGTGTTGAACAACAATATGCAGAATCAGAATCAGAACCAAAACCAAAATCAGATGCAGAGTCAAAGCCAGACGCAGAACCAGAATACAGGCATGCTTTCGGCTAAAAACCTGACGATCCTTGAGGATCAGATGAGCAAGGAAGCGTTGAATTACAAAAAGATGAACCTGTATTCGGATTATTGCACCGACCAGCAGTTAAAAACGGTTTGCCAGAAGGCTGCGCAAATGCATAAGAGTCATTTTGACACGCTGTACAATTACCTGAATTCCCACAACAAACCAAACCAGATGCAATAGGAAGCATCATCAGAAAGGAGGAAACACATGCATACCACACCGAATTTATCTGAACAGGAAATCATGACCGATGCGCTGAACACCGAGAAGCTTTCCATTACATCCTATGGATCCTATCTGGCCGAAGCAACCTGTCAGCAGCTTCGCCAGGAATTGAATCAAATCATCAATGAAAATCAGCAGGTTCAATATGAAATCTTCGACAATATGCAGAAACGCGGCTGGTATCAGCCGAAAAATGCGCAATTGAACGAGATTCAGCAAAGCGTACAAAAGCATGGACAAATGAAACAGAGCCTTGGAGGCTGAGAAGTTTTTACTCAACAAATAAGACCTGGGGTTTCCAGGTCTTTTACTTATTTTGCTTCAATTTATTTCTTATGGTTTTCAAACATCAGACGGCATTTGTCCGCCCTGTACTTGGACACAATGAACTCCACCGCCTGACCGCTTTTGGAAAAAAGAACGTTGCTGACCTCGATAAGCGCCTGGCCGGGCTGAACCTGCAGCAGGCCTGCATCCACCTGGTCGGTAAAAATCACTTCCAGCATACTCTTTGAGCTGCATGGCACCAAAGGATATTTACCCCGTAAAATCTCAAACGATGGCTTTTTGTTGGTGATATCTCCTGCAATATCCGGAAAAAGATTTACCGGTATATAAGAAGTATTCACTGAAAATATTTCATCATTGCGCTTGTTCACATAGGTGATCTGTGTGAATTCATGGCGTTCGGTCTTCACATTAAACACCTCGCGCAGCCGCACAAAATCATCGGAGGTGATGGATGAAACCGACAGCACATCCTTTTTTTCCGGATCCAGGCTGTCGAGAATCGAGTCGGTGAACCCGCTGTAATCCTTGATATGGACGCTGGATTTACGCTTGGAGACAAAGGTGCCCTTCCCCTTCAGCTTGTAAAGCTGCCCGTTGTTTGTCAATTCGTTGATCGCCTGGCGAACGGTGGGACGGCTGATGGAATATTCCTCGCACAGATCCTGCTCGGATGGGATTTTTGAGTCTTCTTCATATTGATTGGTTTCTATTTTTTCCAGAAGAATATTTTTCAACTGACAATATAAAGGTACCGTACTGTACTTGTTAATGCCTGCCACAACCATTACCCCCAGTTTTCACTGTTTATTCTCTCTCTGTACTTTTTTCTTTCGTATGCCAACACATTCCCAAGTTTGTATTGAAGCCATGAAGCGTCTCTTTGGTTGAATAAGGTCTTGTCCTGGTTGTTATGTTGTTATTATGTTCTTACATCTTATCAGGTTATGGTGCAAGAATCAAGTACCAAAGTGAAGATTTCATAAAAACAGGACCATGGTCTCAGGCATCAAATGCTTTACAGGTAAAAACCTGTTTACACGTTCAGTTGAACCTGCAGTTCCTGTACATTGTTTTTCTCTAAAAGCGGCAGAACGTGTTCCTGCAGGAACTCATCCACCTGTTCGGGGCTTCTGCCGATGTACAGCTTCGGATCCAGGATGCTTTCCAGAGTGGTTAAATCCATGCCAAAAGCGTCATCCTGTGCGATCCTTTGAAGCAGATCGTTATCAAGCCCTTCCTCCTTAACCCTCCTGGCAGCGGCCATGGAGTGAACTCTGATTTTTTCATGAAGCGCCTGACGGTCCCCTCCCTTTTTTACCGCAGCCATTAAAATGTCTTCGGTGACCATGAAAGGAAGCTCTTCCATGACGCGTTTACGAATCATCTGGGGATAGACGACCAACCCGTCGGATACATTCATGTAGATATTCAGGATGGAGTCGACGGCGAGAAATGCTTCGGGGATGCTGATACGGCGGTTTGCGGAATCATCCAGGGTGCGTTCAAGCCACTGTGTTGAAGCTGTAATCGCAGGATTCAGCGCATCTACAATGACATATCTGGCCAGAGACGATATGCGTTCGCTGCGCATGGGGTTTCTTTTGTAGGCCATCGCCGACGAACCGATCTGCTTGCTCTCAAAGGGCTCTTCCAGTTCCTTCAGGCTTTGCAGCAGCCGCAAATCATTGCTGAACTTGTAAGCGCTTTGTGCGATACCGCTTAAAACATTCAGAATTCTGGAATCCTGTTTTCGGGTATAGGTTTGGCCTGATACCGGCAGTACCTTCTGAAAGCCCACTTTTTCAGCGATCAGGCATTCCAGCTTTTTCACCTTTTGATGATCACCATTGAAAAGGCTTAGGAAACTGGCCTGTGTCCCCGTGGTTCCCTTGTTCCCCAACAGGTTCAGATGCTCCAGCACAAAATCAAGCTCTTCAATGTCCAAAAGCAAATCCTGAATCCACAGGCAGGCCCTCTTTCCAACCGTGACAAGCTGGGCGGGCTGAAAATGCGTAAAACCGAGGGTTGGCAATGCTTTATATTTGCCGGCAAAGGACGAAAGCTTTGAAATGACATTCAGAACCTTTAAACGGATAAGCTTCAGCGCTTTTGCAAAAAGAATGATATCGGTATTGTCGCCGACAAAACAGGATGTGGCACCAAGATGGATGATCCCCTTTGCCTTTTCACATTGGGCCCCATAGGCATGGACATGAGCCATCACATCATGACGGACTTCCCTCTCCATTTTCTCGGCGGTTTCATAATTGATCTCGTTTTGAAACTGTTTCAGTTCATCTATCTGTTCCTGAGTGATCGGCAAGCCTAATTCCTTTTCGGCTTCAGCAAGGGCAATCCAAAGACTGCGCCAGGTTTTGAATTTGGTGTCCGGCGAAAAGAGGCTTTGCATTTCGGGGCTTGCATAACGTGCATTAAAAGGACTTTCATAGGTATTTTTCATTAAGACAATGTCCTCCACCAATCTGTAATAACCCTGAATGTAATAATGATCGCTGGCTAAAACCAGAGTTGTAAAGACAACTTATTGTTCTTACATCATGTTCCATTTCATTAACAAGTATATTATATATTGATTTCTGGGAAAAATCCAGCTATAAAAATGGTTTTTTTTACTGGTTCAAAGATCCCCGCAGATTTCAACAATCCCAAAGACAATTGATGACAAATCACTGCACGAAACTTTTATGACAACGAAAAAAGCATTATCCATTTATACAGACAATGCCTTTTTTCTTAAGCCTGAGAACGCAGGGGGAACTATCAATAACGGGAGGAAATGGTTTATTTCCCCTTACAGCATATTCTCAAGTACAACTAATTCAATACAGGTACAAACAATTTCAATGGCCTGGGTTAATTCAGACAGCGGCGGAAACGATGGTGCCAGGCGGATGTTTTTATCCTGCGGATCGATTCCATATGGATAGGTGGCACCGGCACCGGTTAATGTAACACCGGCTTCCTTAGCTTTTGCCACAACCTTCTTTGCACAGCCCCCGGGAACATCCAGGCTGATGAAGTACCCGCCTTTCGGAGAAGTCCATTGTGCTACATTCAGACCCTCCAGGTTCTTTTTCAGAATATCGTTCACCGCTTCAAACTTTGGCCTCAGGATATCGGCATGTTTTTTCATGTGGGCCTTGATGCCGTCATAATTCTTAAAAAACCGGGCATGCAGCAGATGATTCACCTTGTTTGGGTTGATGGTCTGTATGGAAATCTGGGAAAGAGCATGCTTTATATTCTCCCGGCTGGCGGCCATGGCAGCCACTCCGGCGCCGGCAAAGGATATTTTGGCGGTGGAAGCGAAGATGAATACCCTGTTCGGGTTTCCTGCCTTCTCGCACTCATCCAGAAGATTTAAAAGCGGGTTTTCCTCGTAGAAATGATGCACCGAATAGGCATTATCCCAGAAAATGCGGAAATCCTCCGCTTTGGCTTTCATGCCGGCCAGTCTTTTCACGACGGTATCAGAATAAATGGCACCAGTTGGGTTACTGTATTTGGGAACGCACCAGATACCTTTCACAGCATCATCGTCACGAACCAGCGCTTCCACCTTATCCATGTCCGGGCCGTCCTCCAGCATCGGAACAGTAATCAGTTCCATACCGAACAGCTGGCTGATGGCAAAATGACGATCATAGCCCGGGCTTGGGCAGAGAAACTTTACCTTTTCCAGCCTGCTCCAGGGCTTTCCGCCCAACAGGCCGTGGTTGTATGCGCGTGCGATGGTATCATACATCATATTCAAACTGGAGCTGTCCCCGATGATGATCTGGTCGGCAGGCACTTCGAGCATTTCGGCAAAAATCCTTTTCAGTTCGGGCAGGCCGTCGGGAATTCCGTAATTTCTGCAATCGATGCCATCCTCGGAGTTAAAATCGGTGACTTTCTCATACAAACCATTGGACAGGTCCAGCTGCTCTTTTGAGGGCTTGCCCCGTGACATATCCAGCTTCAGGTTCTGCGCCTTATAC
>JAEZBW010000554.1 GCA_023426765.1 Bacillota bacterium | reverse complement strand
GGTCAGGATGGTGTGAAATATTTTACCGTTTCGGTCAGACCGGTGAAACCCGGGATATTTTCTTCCGGCAAAACCATCTTTATCATCCACGACAACACTGCCATCATTTCGGCAATCAGCCGGCTTTCAGAGAAGAATCAATACCTGGAGGAAATGAATGATAGTATTAAAGAGTTGTCCGAAGACACAAAAAAGCTGACCGTGTTAAGTGAACGGAACCTGCTGGCGAAAGAGATCCATGATGTGATGGGGCACTCGCTGATACTTGCCTTGAACACAATGGAAAGCAACAAGCTGCTGCACACCGACAGGATCGCTGCTGTACGGAGAATTGAAAAGGCTGTTGCTGAAATCAATGACAGCCTGAAGGAAATCGCAGTGGCTGGAATTGATGAACCTGTTTTCATCGGTCATCCTCCGAAGCAGACGCATCAAAGCATACTGGCCGAAAGACTGAATACGTTGGCCTCCAGGCTCTCCGGTACAGGTATCCTGTTGGAAATTGCACCGATGGATGATCTGAATGTTTGTCATGAAAAAATCATCAACACAGTTTACAGGGTATGCCAGGAATCTGTCACCAATGCCATCAAGCATGGACAGGCAAACCGAATAACCATATCCGTAAAAATAAAAGCCGACACCCTTGGATTATTGATTGTAGATAATGGCAAGGGGATCACTTCCTTTACGAAGGGAACCGGCCTGACAGGTATGGAAGAGCGGGTACGGGAGTTGGGCGGAATGATTGGCTTCAGTTCCTTTGAAGACAGGACGGGTTTTCTGGTTCGTGTATCGATACCCATACAAGCAACACAAGGGCACGGTTCTCCCGTGTACTGACTCCACAGGAAAACCACCGCCTTGTACTTGTGCAAAAATCCCGGTATCGATGTGAAAAAATCACAATATCCACCAGTCATGTTACATTTCTACACAAACAACACATCAGTAACCCTCTTATATGTTATACTCATAATGAAAAGTCAGCGAATCTTATTCTTCAACATATTTTTCATATGATATGCAAAAACACCGGAAATGCATGATGATCATAAATAAAGCTGGAACCTGATACCATGAAGGCATCTGTAAGAACGGAGGGTTTATGGATATGGCCAGGTTTTGTCAACGACTGATATGCTTATCGATAACGGGAATGATTCTTTTTACATATTGTTTATCGATTCAGGCAGCACCGGATGCAAGCGTCCGGGAAGTCGCAGCGTCCGGTGCTGTGAACGGCATATTGTATCAGGAGGATTTCGAAGATGGTGATTTAACCGCCTCTGACACCACATCAGGCAATGGTATGACGTGGACCTCCGGTGGCAGTCTGGCCGCGGAAACTTTCAGGGAAAGCAGGAGGCTGAGGATGAATGCCGGAGCTTATGTCCTTTCGGATCAGGTTGTCAGCCAGGAGGAGTATACGGTCTCCTTTACCATCCTGAATTTTTACAACACAGCTGCAAGGGTTATGATCGCGTATCAGGATGAAGCCAACTGCTATTCTTTCAGTCCTGCAACAGGACAGGTATATCGCATCATGGACGGCGTTGAAGAGGTGCTGGGCACTGATGTGAAGAGGCTGTTGGGTTCACCCAGACAAAACCCGTCTGTGAGTGACTATAAAATCCATTTCCACAATGACGGCAGCTCCATCACGATTTCAGTGGATCGGGACGGCTATGATAACAGAAAGGATTATGAATTCACATACACCGATCATCATTCTACCGCTGTGAATCGCTTTAAAAGTGGCAGGATCAAACTGGCAAGGGTTGATGAAGGCACAAGCCGGTATTGGGTGAATTATGATAACATTCTCGTAACCGGTGGAAAACTGCAATCATCTCTCCCAAGAAGCCCGGGGAAACTGTATGTAAGCCAAAGCGCAGGTGACGATACCTTTGATGGTACAGAAAGCAAACCCTTTCAATCCATTACCAGAGCGATTGAAGCCTCAATTCCCGGCGATACTGTTATTGTGGAAGACGGCGTATATGGCGATCAGATAAAGTTCATGCAAAACCGCATTTATGGCGAAGAAGGAAGCAGGCTTACCCTAAGGCCGCGCAACAGACATAAGGCCACCGTTTCCGGCGCAAACCTGAAATATGGTGATTTTGTTACCATGGATGGGTTTGAGGTAGTTGATCAGCCTGTCCAGGTGGGAGGAAGCACAGACGCTGAGGTTTTGAACAATTACATCCATGATGTGGGGATGGGTATCCGGGCATCCGGTGTAAACGGCAGGGTTGCCGGCAACTATATCCTGAGGGTCAGTCAGGGAATCAATGTTTCAGGCAACCATATGCTTGTTGAAAACAATGACATAGAACGCTTGATTTGGACCAGCGGCGATTCCGATTATTTTCGATTTTTTGGCGAAGACCACATCATCCGCGGCAACTATATGCATGGTACAAGAAAGGAAGAGATCGGCAAAGCTCATGTGGATGGTTTTCAAACCTTTGACAACAACGGTGAATATGCTCGTCATATCCTCATCGAAGGAAATTTCATAGAGGATTTTTATCATCAGGGGTTCATGGGGGAAGGCGGCTATTATTATCACTCTTATGACATCACCTTCCGCAACAATGTCTTTAAGGATGCAGCCGCATGGGGGATGTGCGTTTCCACTCTGAAGGATGTTAAGGTTTACAACAATTTGTTCATCAATATGAAGCAACATGGTGTTGGTTACAGAGGTACGGAAGAGAAGCCGGCTACAGGAGAAATCCGTAATAATGTATTTTATAATGCCAATTATTTTGGTCTTGATAAATACCAATATGAAGCCGGCAATAATCTGCTCTTCTACTCGGATGCATACAAAAAATTCAAACAGGAAAGCTTTCCGAATGATCTTGTGAATATGGATCCGCTGTTTTTGGATATGGATCATGATAATTTTTCACTGCACCCCAATAGTCCGGCCGTTGATAAGGGGTTCAACCTGGATTTCGGCCACGATTTTGCCGGGAATGCAAGACCCCATGGCAGCAGTTACGATATCGGACCTTACGAGTATCAGGGAAGTAACCTTCCGGTTGCATGCATTCAGTTTTATACTGTACTAAACAGAGCATCAGGGCATGAGCCGTTTAAGGTTACCCTCGATGGCACCCGGTCTTACGCACCCGAGGGAAGAAGCATCATTTCATATGAATGGGATTTCGCAGACGGCAGTACCGGTTCGGGGGTGACTGCAAATCATACCTTCAGCGCCGGAAAGCATACTGTAAAATTGACGGTTACAGACAATATGGGAAACCAGCATACAGCCGCCCAGGAACTTGACGTACTTCCTTCCAGGTACCCCAATCTGTATTTATACATGCCCTTTAACAAGGATTGCCTGGATGCTTCAGGGAAGAATATGACAGTAACCGGCAGTGAAAGCATCCTTTTTGAAGAATCCTCCTATGGAAGGTCAATCCGCTTTGATAATCAGGACAGCCGGGGAATCAGTATCAAACATCACAATTATCTGGATGGTCTGGATGAGATTACAATCGCCTTCCTGGCAAAGAAGGATTTCAAGGATACAGCCGCTACAGTTATTCATAAACACACCGTATATGGCGTCAGCATATCTGAAAAGGGTTTCTCCGGCACGATGAATACGAGTATTGAATCGAAGAAAGTTTCGGCAAACAATGTTGTTGATGACACCAATTGGCATCACTATGCCATTACTTACGATGGAGCCACGATCACGTTGTACCTGGATGGAATTGAATGCTCCCGTGTTGAATGCACAGGGAAAATAAAGAGGGATACCAGCCGACCGGTAGTGATTGGTCGAAACCCCTGGGGGGACAGCTTCGAAGGACTAATGGACGAGATTAGAATATATGACAGGGCGCTTAGCGAAGATGAAATAAATCAGGTTATTGAAGACAGTCGATTCAATGCGGACGATTTATCAATAACACCAACTCCCTCCCAACCCCCACAACTACGTCAAGCCCTCCCCCTGCCCCAACACAGAAATCGGAGTCCACTCCTGTACAAAACCCGATAACTGCTGGAAACACTGAACCGGATCCAACCCCATCAGGGTCAGGCAGCTTAAAAATGCAAAAGTCCTTTCTCTGTGCAAACTTCCTGTTCTGTCGTTCATAAATCACTTTGTTTTTCTAATTTTACCATATTAATACATTTGTAATATTTCCATAATCCTTTCTGTGATATACTCAATTTGCTAAAAAACAATTCATTCCATAAATTTCTGCAAGAATCCGGACCATATCACGGTATGGTATAT
>JAEZBW010000588.1 GCA_023426765.1 Bacillota bacterium | reverse complement strand
AAGGTGAGAGCTTATGACAATCCTTGGCGTTATTATGATGTATGCGATCAGCTGTCTTTCCATGATCGGGATTTTCTCCATCATGCCGTTTATCAGCAGAAAAAATGTCAGCTTCGGTGTCAGTATACCTGAAGAGGTCTGGTATACACCTGAGATAAAGAGCATGCGTAAAAACTACCTTGTTAAAGGACTCGTCCTGAGTGCGGTTATTCTTGCTGCTGCTGTTTTTTCATCACTGATTGTAAATCTTCCTGACGATGAGTACCTGTTTTCCATCCCAGCCATGTTGCTCATTTTGATAAGCTACGGAGTGCTATATCTGTCTTCCTATAAAAAAATGAAAAAGCTGAAAGCTCAAAGTGAATGGAAAAACCAGTCCAGGGAAGTCATCGTCGTAGATACTTCCTTCAGGAGGGGAAAACATATAATGTCAGCCTTGTGGTTGTTGCTGTACCCGGCTGTTATCGTGCCTTCCACTGTACTTGGGGCTGTGCTGTATGATCAGGCACCGGATCAAATCCCCATGAACTTTGATTTCAGCGGGCGAGTGTACAATTTTGTTGAAAAAACCCCGAGAGTTATCTATATGGCTCCGGCTATCCAGTTTTTTCTGGCTGTCATCTTTACATTTGCTTATTGGATGATCGTCCGGTCAAAGCAGCAGGTTGATGCGGCGAATCCTGAAAAGTCCGCGGAGCAAAACAGAAAGTTCAGATACAGATGGTCAGCATTTGTCATTTTCAGCGGTTTTGGCATGCAGCTGATGTTTGTGCTGGTGCATTTGTCAAACCTGGGGGTGATCCGGGATTTAAGGTTTATCGCGATAACACCGCTGATGTTCTGTATGCTGATGATCGGTTCGGTCATCCTGCTCTCTGTGACAACAGGGCAGAGCGGCAACCGGATTCATGTTTTTCAGGACAAAAACGGAAACAAGGTCAGCATTACCAGAGAAGACGATAAATACTGGAAGCTGGGATCGTTGTATTATAACCCAGAAGATCCATCCTTGTTTATTGAAAAACGCTTTGGAATTGGCTGGACAATGAACTGGGCCAGGCCGATGTCCTGGGTCATTATGGGTGGTCTGCTGCTTTTTATTGCCGGGATGATGATATTTTCAAGCCAGATGCGAAATAATGCGTTCTGACAAGTACTGCGAATGGTCATCGGGAACCGCGAATGAACTGTAGCCCGGCCTGTTCCCGGGTGTTTTCAAGGAAAATTGATATATTGCACCATAGGACATAAAAGTGTATAATATATTCGTAGCTTCAAGTATTTATTACATCAAGAAATGCTTGAACATACTCTATTAGGTGAGGCTCCTATACGGAGGCAAACTGCTGCCCGGAAACGTCGAGAGACGCCAACTGGGTCAACAGACATTACCGCATTAAGGTCTTGTTTAACGCAGCCGGAATTTTTTCCATGCCGTATAGTGCCAAAGCTCAATGAGGGGAGTGTGATCAATGGAATGTGATGATAGTCCGCTTACGCGGGCTCTTTCTATTTTAAGGGGAATCGGGTTGCAAATCAGGTGGAAAATCTGAGGTCTTCCACCTCGTCGGTTTGTGAAAAACAGGGATTCCAGGTTTTATTATTTTTGTGAGGTGATTATTATAGAAAGAAGGTGATTCATATGGTTGAAATTTTTAAGACCATTGAAGCCGGTAAGGAGCTTGTTAAGACAGAAATTTTTGAAAAGGGCTGCTGGATTAATATTACAGCACCCACCGAGGAAGAGCTGGCAAGGGTACAGAACGAACTGAAAGTTGATCCGAAGCTGTTAAGGGACCCTCTTGATGATGAAGAAAAGCCAAGAATTGACGTGGACGAGGATCAAACCCTTGTTATCGTAGATATTCCTTATGTTTATGAAGATGAACAGAATATAAAGTTTGAAACCATGCCGCTGGGTCTTCTGGTTGTAAGGGATGAATATTTCATTTCCATCTGCAGCAAGGAAGCACCGCTGTTAAAACCCTTTATTAATAAACAGATACGCAACCTGTATACTTACAAAAAAACCAGGTTCATTTTTCAGATTCTGTTTAATAATGCAAAGGATTATCTGAAATACCTGCGGCATATTGATAAAAAAACAGAGTATCTTGAAGGCAGCCTGCATAAATCCATGCGAAACCGTGAACTTTTCAAGCTGCTCGAGCTAGAAAAGAGCCTTGTATTCTTCACAACCTCATTGAAATCTAATGAGATAGTGCTGGAGAAAATACTTCGCGGAAAATATATCAAGATGTATGAAGAAGATCAGGAACTTCTGGAGGATTGTATTACCGAGAACAAACAGGCTATTGAAATGGCAAGCATATACAGTACCATTTTAAATGGCATGATGGATGCATTTTCTTCGGTGATATCGAACAATCTGAATATTGTAATGAAATTCCTGACTTCAGTGACGATTGTGCTGTCAATCCCAACAATAGTCTTCAGCTTTTACGGTATGAATGTGCCCCTGCCGTTTGAAACAAACCCGCTCAGCTGGTTGTTTATTCTGCTTGGTACCGTAATGCTTTCTCTGATAGTCGTGATCATCATGAACAAAAGGCAAATGCTATAGCGAAAAGCCGCAGGAAACTGCGGCTTTTACATTCTTAACCAATCGCTGATATAAGGAATTGTAATATCTGTAAACATCAATAACCCAAGGATGATGATAAAAAGCGCGGCCAGGGCTATCAAAACATACAGCAAAAACCTGGGTATCCACCGTTTTCTACGTTTGACGTAGGTTATTCCGGAAATCTGCATGACGAACCTCCGACGAACAGTTATTGATTTCACATTATACATCCATTATATTTTTACACTCATAAAATGTAAAGCGATACCTGCATTTTTATGTAATTTTAAGTGGATTTCAGAACCAACAAGCAAGTTCTTGTGCTGTGAATCGGGATTCGAGGATGAACAAGTAATCTCTGTATATATTTTTAACGAAAAGACAAACATATATCCTTTTTATTTCAATAAGAACTGTTACCTTAACTTTGTATTAGTTTTCCATGAACCTTGTAAAGGCTATCTATAAAAGCCTGTAGTTTACTATTATTGGAAGAAAATAATTTCATTCGAATATTGATTTTTCAGGCGGTTTATATTAAACTATATATTGCACGCTTAACAGCGTAACAGTGCGCCCATAGCTCAATTGGATAGAGCGTCTGGCTACGGACCAG
>JAEZBW010000375.1 GCA_023426765.1 Bacillota bacterium | reverse complement strand
GTATACAGCATTCCTACGATGAAGTTGAAGCTGCTGTCATTGTCGGGTATGACCGCAAATAAAGCCGTCTTTTTCTCCCCAACGGAGGAAAGCTCCATTTCATCCACCATAGTGATTCCTGCAAGTGTAGAAAGATTGAACTTTTCCAGACGCACTCCCAGACCAATGAGGATGGACTTGGCTGTTTTGCCTGCAGCCAGCTTGAAGATGTTGTACTGCTTGACAGCCAGATGCTCCGGCTCCCGCATGGAAAGCCGCTCAAAAAGCTCGTCAAGGGGGCTTTGATAGGTCTCATCATCCTCCCGGACTTCGGCGGCTGCAATCATTTCCATGACCATGGGGAAATTCTGCTCCTCTTTTGGTGCTTCATATAGAAGGTAGAGGATAAGAGCCTCTAGTAGGGCGGTTTCGGAGCGTTCCCAGAAGGGGTCGTTGGTATTGCTTCCTTTGGGAGTGGTGTTGCGGATCAGATTGGTTACCAGCTTCAGTACATCCTTGTCGTCTTTAAGATAGGCAAAAGGATTGTAGCAATGGGACAGGTGCATATTGATCAGATCCAGCACCTTGATTTCATAGCCTTCTGCCTTAAGCAGGCTTCCCGTATCCCTCAGGATTTCACCCTTGGGGTCAAGGACAACAAAGGAGGTGTTGGCCTGCATGATGTTTGGCTTGGCATAAAACCTGGTTTTACCGGAGCCGGAGCCGCCTACCACCAGAACATTCAGATTTCTCTTGTGCTTTCTGCCGTTTAATCCCATGCAGACATTCTTTGTGAGAATTTTATTTTTCTTCAGTTCTTTATCCCGGTACTTACCACAGACAGCTGCCGCACTGCCCCAACGGGCGCTGCCGTGTTCCTCTCTTCGGCGGTAGTTTCGCCGGGTGGAAAGGTAAATTCCTATACCCATGCCATAGGCGACAACAAACAACAGAATACATTTGGGAGTATCCTTTACCCAGTGAATAACTAATGGATTGTTCATTGCCTCGGTAAGATTGGCAAGGATTTCAGGAAGCCCGCCCGATAGGTGAGGCGCGGTCAGCAAAGCAGCCCACACCACAGGAATTAAAAAAGCCGCATAGAGTATCAGGTTACTCTGTGCGGCCTTATCGCGCTTCATCCAGCTTCCTTTTATTGTGTTTTTTAGTCGGGGCATCAATTGTTTTGAGAAGCAGCTCATCTACAGCATCGGTAGGGCGGTGCTCCTCAATCAGGTCATTCCTGAGCTCATTTAATGCATTAACCATGAGACCATATTCATAACCGTCCAGAGCAAGCACTCGTTCTTCTTCCTTCATAAGCAATTCCTCCTAACGTTCCTGCTCTTGTTGTTTCTGTTGTCTTTGCTGTGCCAGCATCCGGTTCATTCTGCCGGAAATCTCGCCAGTTGCGTCCCGGATGACAGATAACTGGGCACGGATCTCCTGTGCGTCCATTCCCTCCAGCACCTGGGGAGTGCGGTCGAAGCGAAAGCTTCCTGTATCCACGCCATACTGCTTGCAGAGCATATAGGATGCACTATAGGCATGGAAGATATAATCGGAATGGCTATAGCTCCCATCACCCTTATCCATTTCTGCGTGGGCAAGCTCCTGAGATAAGGAGCGAAAAATATTTCCTGCATCCATGCCTTTTCGGATTAGAATTTCTCTTGTTTCCGGCTTGTACAGGGCTTGTATTCCATTCGGAAGAGAATCGCTTATCCGGATTGGCACCGGTGCATGCTCCATTAGCGCCTTGATACGGGTGCGCTCATCAGGATAGGTGGGGGCTTCATGCTTACGGGCTCCGGTCTGGGAAATGTCAAACATCTTTTTCAGGTTGTAGCTTATACCCACCGTACCGTCATCGCGCTGGTATTCCTCCCCCGGCTCCAGAATATAGAAGCCGCTTTCGTTTTTGCGGATATATGCCCCCTGCTCCTTCCATGTATCAAAATCTGCAATGCGGGTGGCATCCGGCTTCTGCGCAAGAATTAGCAGCGCATTAGCCACACTGTAGCGGTCAAAACGGCTTTGCACATCCAGATACCCTTGGAAGGCAGCGCTGTCCTGTGCTACTTTTTCTGCAGTATCGTCAATCATGGAGTAAACCATTTCCCGCTGTTCCTGCTTCTGCTGCTTCCATGCCTCTTTGTCAAAGGGCTGGTCGCTTCGGGGAGCAGGCTGTTCGTTTTCCTGTCTGAACAGGTCATCAAAGCTACTCATAAAGACTTACCTCGCTTTCGGTTTTGTTTTTTTGCTTTTGACTGCTGCTGCATAAACTGCAACTGCTCCTTGGCAGGCTCGCGCTTTGGTCCTGCTACCTGTTCCTTTTGGGCAGCCTTGATTTCCCGCAGCTCTTCACGGACGGATTTTCTTGGCTGCTCAATAGTACCCTCGGCGGCTTTCTCTCTGCGCTCGGAGATAGGCTCGGACGGACGGGATTTCTCCGTCGTCGCCGTCGTGGGGTTTGGGTTGTCTGTCTTTTCAGCAACCGGCTCCAGTTGCTCCGGCTTTGCCATCAGCTCATCAAGAAAAGCTTCTGTGCTTTTCTCGGCAGGTGTTTCCCTGACAGCAGGCTCTTTCTGTGCTTCTCTGGCTGCCTTGCTTTTTTCAATTTCACTTTTGATGCTTGCTGTATCAACTGTAGCCAGCTTGAAGCGCTCCACAATACGATTGATTTTGGATGCATCTTCTGCCCTGACCATAATGTCGCACATCCCGTCCAGGTTCCTTTTATCACGAAGAGCACAGTACAGAACGCCGTAATGCTTAGCCTCCTGACAAAACTTCTTTAAGTCCTCACTGCGCACCGCAAAGACTTTCAATTCCTTACCGCTGCGCAAAAGCCCCTCCAGACGGGTTTTGCCTCTAGTTTTCTTCTGGTCCTTCAAGACCGCATATAGGTAGGTGGCAAGGTTCTTTGCACCCTCGCCGGAGATTTTGGCCATCACCTCAATCCCTTTAAGACTCATATTAACGATTTGATCCGCTGCGTCGCCTCCGCTGTTCATAGCTTACTTCCTCCTTTCCTTGATGGATTTCCTCCTGTTGAGCTTGAAGCAGTTTTCGCTTCATTTCTTCAGAACGGGACAGGATACCCGTGCACAATTTCACCTCCTTTCGCAGCTGTGCAATGCGTTTGGAATGTCCGGCAATTTGCATTTTTATTTGGGCCGTCTGCACATCGTCCCTACATCGTCGTAGTTGATGGTAAAGTGATTTGCGGATGTTAGACTGGGTACTCATTTCCTGCTCCAATCCATGCTGATATGCACAAAGCTGCTCTTTATTCTCAATCCGTTGTGTGCAGAGAAGTCTGGTTTGAGCGGTCAACTCCTCCATGTGCCGGAGATCCTCACGCAATAAAAAATGCACCCTTTTGTTGGATGCACGCTTTTTCGGTAAGATACCCATTTTATATAGATAATGAAAGTATAGGGC
>JAEZBW010000305.1 GCA_023426765.1 Bacillota bacterium | reverse complement strand
GCCCTACACCAGACAGAATCACAAAGCTTGGTATCGCACGAACCTTTCAGAATATCCGGCTGTTCAAAAGCCTGACGGTGTTTGAGAACGTTCTGGTGGCGAAGCATATGCGTGCCAGGCAGAATGTGTTTACAGCCACCTTCCGTGTGAACTACCGGGAGGAAAAGCGTGTCAGAGAAGAAGCGCTGGCATTGCTGGAAGAACAGAACCTGCTTTATTTAAAGGATGAGTTTGCAGGAAGCCTGCCCTACGGTCTTCAGCGCCGACTGGAGATTTCCCGGGCGCTGGCAACAGACCCGAAGCTTTTGCTTCTGGATGAGCCTGCAGCCGGCATGAATCCTCAGGAGACCATGGATCTGGCCGAGTTTATCAGGCAAATCAAGGATAAGTATAAACTGACGGTGCTGATGATAGAGCATCATATGGATTTGGTCATGCAGATATCCAACCGTATCTATGTCCTGGACTTTGGAAAGCTGATCGCCCAGGGTACGGCGGCAGAAGTGCAGCAGAACAAGAAAGTGATCGAAGCGTATCTGGGGGTGGCCGAAGATGCTTAAAATTACGGATTTAAAGGTGAATTACGGCGGGATTGAAGCGGTGAAGGGCATAACCTTTTCGGTGCCCGAGAAAAGCATTGTAACGCTGATTGGCGCTAACGGCGCGGGGAAGAGTACCACGCTGCGAACCATATCGGGCCTGATCAAGCCCGGCACCGGAAAAATAGAATTTCTTGGTGAGGATATTACCGGTAAAGACGCAGCCGCAATCGTATCGAAAGGCATTACGATGGTTCCCGAAGGCCGGAGGATCTTTCCCGATCTTACGGTTCTGGAAAACCTGAAAATCGGGGCATATCTTCGCAGTGATGACCTGACAGAAGACCTGAAATGGGTGTATGAGCTCTTCCCCAGGTTGAAGGAGCGTTCATGGCAGCTTGGCGGAACTCTGTCGGGCGGCGAGCAGCAGATGCTGGCCGTGGGCCGGGCGCTGATGAGCCGGCCGAAGCTGATGATGATGGATGAGCCTTCACTGGGGCTGGCCCCGTTGATTGTCAGAGATATTTTCAAGATCATCCGCGAGATCAACAAACAAGGCGTAACGATACTGCTGATCGAACAGAATGCCAACATGGCGCTGAAAACAGCCGATATCGGGTATGTTATGGAAACCGGGCGCATTACGCTGACGGGCTCGGGCAGTGAGCTGTTAACCAATGAAGCCGTGAAGGCGGCGTATCTGGGGACTTAACCTGAGTGTGTGGTCAATCCCTGTCGGATTATAGTATAATGAGAAAAAAGGGACAGGCGGTTATTCCATGGCGGACGTACAGGCAAGGCCGGAAGGCGGCAGAGTTTCATACTGGGATAATATAAAGGGCATCCTGATTTTCCTCGTGGTTTTCGGGCACTATTTATGGTCCTATCTGGGTACAGGGGCGGCAGGAACCATCGTCAGCTTCATCTATATTTTTCACATGCCGGCTTTTATTGTTGCAGCAGGCTTTTTAAGCAAAAGCATGCACTCCAGATCGAAACAGTCCATTGGTAAGCTGGTGGTCATTTATATTATTTTTAACACTGCCATGATGATCGTGAGCGGCTTAGTGTTTAAAACTTCTTTCCAGTTCCTTACGCCATACTATTCCTATTGGTTCCTGCTTTCGCTGATCGTATGGCGTGCAACGGTTCAATATATACCGCAGTCAAAGCTTTTCCTCGTCGTTTGTATCATCGCGGCAGTACTGGTGGGTTGGTGGAAGGATGTGACGAATGTCCTTGCCATCGCCAGGACCATTGCCTTCTTTCCCTTCTTTTATATCGGTTACAGGCTTCCTGCTGAAAAGTTGATGCATTTCATTCATACCCGCAAGCGCAGGGAGTATCTTTTCGGAGGATTGATTTTTTCCTGTGCAGTATTTCTTGCGGTGCTTTTCCTAAGCCAATTTCGCTGGCTGAAGCAATCTGATTTCTTAATGGACAGTTACAGCTCATTGGAGGATATGATTGTCAGAGTCGCGTTGATAAGCCTGGCCGGTATGTTTATCGCAGGCATGTTTATGCTTGTTCGAGCTAAACCAATACCAGGGTTCAGCAAATGGGGTAAAAACTCCATCTCTGTTTATGTGCTGCATCGCTTTTTTACCTTTATCTTCATGAAAGCCTTTCCTGTAGCCAACTATTCCGATAAGTTTATCCTGCCAGCCCTTGGCGCGGCATTATTGACTACCATCGTTCTTGGATCGGATCTTGTGACCGGCTTTTTTAACCGGTTAGTCGACTCAGCCATAAAGTTTTTTACATATCATGCGCAGGATGTCCCGCAGCCTGTAAAATCGTTTCGCGCTGTTGCTTTGCCAATCCTTGTGATTTTATGCCTGCTGCTGCCGTTAAGTTCTTTGAAACAGCCCGGTGCGCAGCAAACAACAGTAAGCCAACCGGTTTTTGACGAGGTAGTTCATCCGGTTATGACAACTGAACAGGTGAATGCTTTGCAGGATGCGGTAACTCTTGGCTTTGTCGGCGATTTAATCCTGCTGCAGGATCAGGTCAGAAACGCATACGATGCAAAAACCGGTGAATATGACTTCAGCCCGATGTTTGAATACGCCGGTAAGTACCTGGAACAGTCCGACCTCGCCATCGGAATTTTTGAAGGCCCTCTGGCAGGAGAAGAAGCAGGCTATACCACCAGCAATTTTGATGACCGGATTCCACTGTACCTGAATTTTCCCGATGCCTTTGCTGTCGCTGTGAAAAAGGCTGGAATTGATCTGGTTTCGACTGCGAACAATCATTTGCTGGATAAAGGTGAAAAAGGAGCACTGCGTACGCTGGATGTTCTTGCTCATACAGGCCTGCAGCATGTGGGTTCCTGGCGCAATGAAACCGAAAAGGCCACTGTTCCTGTGATCGAGGTGAAGGGAATCCGCATTGCTTTTTTAGCGTATACCTATGGAAGCAACTATACTTCCGCACAATACTTCCTGCGCGAAAACCCGTCGCTGACTTCCATCCTGGCAGACCCTGAAAGCCCCAATTTCGAAGAGGTAAAGACGGCTGTTCTGGAGGATTTTCAAAGGATCCGAAACATGGATGATCCACCGGATCTGATTGCGGTCATTCCACATATGGGAACACAGTTCTCCCATGAAACCGATAACTACCAGAACACCTGGAACAACATCTTCGTAGAGGCAGGTGCAGATATCATTCTGGGGGATCATGCCCATGCCGTCCAACCCATCGAGTTTCGCCCAAAGCCTGGTGAAAATAAGGGTAAACAGGCGGTCATCGTCAATTGTCCCGGAAACTTTGCAAACTCGTATATCGAACAGGATGGCGATGCAACGGCAATCGTTGAAATCTATCTGAACCCGGAAGCAAAAGAGGTAATATGTGCAGCAGTAATCCCCATGTACACCCAGGCTCCATCCGATGGGAATTACCGTGCCCTTCCGGTTTACAGCATCCTGCATGATCCGGTGCTGCAGAGGGAGGTTAGCCGGTATGAGCTGCAACGGGTCGGTGAGGTTTTCCGCACGGTTACCGAAGTCATGCTGGGCAAGCCCTTGTCACTGGATCAGGCCAGGGAAAGGCATTACCTGTTCCCGCAAGGTTATTTCAGGCAGGCTTCAGCCCCGATCGAGATAACACCCGTGATGCGGAATACAGCTTTATATCAGCTGTTGGCAAAAGCAGATACGGTATGTTTTATTGGCGACAGCGTTACGGCGGGTTCGAGAAATGGCGGATTTGGATGGTACGAACCCATGATGGCGGCTTTTCCGGGGCATATCGCTCAAAAGCGGGCATGGGATTCTGCAACGACGATGACTCTGCTTGACCATGCGGATGCGATTTCAGGGTGCAGCGCCGACCTTTTTGTGATAGCCATCGGAACCAATGATGTCCGATACCGGGATGAAAAAACCTGTGCGATGGATCAGGAAAGCTATATCCGGAATATCAATACGCTGATATCCGGAATAAAAGATAAAAATCCCGAAGCTGAGTTCGCTTTCATTGCTCCCTGGCTTGCCTTGGACAATGATCCCTATACGAAGGTTTCCGTAACGGAACGTGATGCCCTGCTGAAGGAATATGGGGAAGCGCTGAGAGATAACTGTGAAAAGAACGGTCATCTGTTTATCAACCCCAACCCGGCTATTGCTGAGGTGTTGTCCAGATATGCTCCATCAGACTATCTGCTCGATCATATTCACCCGAATGCGGATATGGGAATTGCTTTATATAGTGAAAAGGTACTTTTGGCTGATAAATAACAAAAAAAGATTTGAAACAATTAACAGGCTTTATCGTGAAACAGGAGAGAATATGTACCCGTGAACAGTAACCATTCTGGGGTTTGTTGTAAAACCGTAGGTGAATGAAGCTTGATTAACTGCCGGTATTGACTTATAATATAGTGAGAATTCAGCCGATTGTAGTACGGCGTTTTTTGTGTAAAAATGATTGGACAGGTAGAACGGGAGGATAATCCATGTCTATTATCGATTTTTTGTCACGCAATGCAGCTCTTTATGGTTCGGAAACTTGTTTAACCGAAATTAATCTGGATCTTCAGGAAAGCCACAATGTGATTTGGCGTGAATATGAGCTGATAGAAAACAATCCCGCGGGAGAATACCGCAGGGACATGACCTGGCGTGTTTTTGAAGAAAAAGCAAACCGGTTGGCCAACCTGCTGATAAAAAGAGGGATTAAGAAGGGTGACAAGGTCGCCATTCTTTTGATGAACTGCCTGGAATGGCTTCCGATTTACTTTGGTATATTAAAAACCGGTGCACTTGTGGTGCCGATGAATTTCCGCTATACCGCCGAAGAAATTAAATATTGCCTTGAACTGTCCGAAACCTGTGCGCTGATATTCGGCCCTGAGTTTATCGGACGCTTGGAATCCATCTATGACCAGATACCCAGGGTGAAGACCCTGTTTTTTGCCGGGGAGAATCGTCCCAGCTTTGCCGAGAATTATGACCGGCTTACAGCGAATTGCTCTTCCGAAGCACCCCCAATTACACTTTGTGACGATGATGATGCAGCCATCTATTTTTCATCGGGTACCACCGGGTTTCCAAAGGCGATTTTACATACCCACAGCAGTCTGTTATCCTCCTGCTATACCGAGCAAAAACATCATGGGCAGAACCGGGAAGATAACTTTTTATGCATTCCGCCGCTTTATCATACCGGTGCGAAGATGCACTGGTTCGGCAGCCTTGTGGCCGGCAGCAGGGCGGTGTTGCTTCGCGGGATCAGGCCCGATTGGGTTCTGAAAACCATCTCAGAGGAGAAAATTACAATTGTCTGGCTATTGGTACCCTGGGCTCAGGATATTCTCGACGCGATTGACAGAGGGGATGTAAAGCTTGCAGATTACAACCTTTCACAGTGGCGTCTGATGCATATTGGTGCGCAGCCCGTTCCACCCAGCCTGATTCACCGCTGGAAAAAATATTTTCCAAACCACCTTTACGACACCAATTACGGGCTTAGTGAATCCATCGGCCCCGGTTGTGTTCACCTGGGGGTTGAGAATCTCCACAAGGTTGGCGCCATTGGTATTCCGGGCTTTGAATGGGAAGTAAAAATCGTCGACGAAAATGGGAAGAACGTCACTCAGGGCAACGTGGGTGAACTGGCCGTCAGGGGTCCAGGCGTGATGAAATGCTATTACAACGATCCGAAAGCTACAGCTGCTGTTCTTAGGGATGGCTGGCTTTTTACCGGAGATATGGCCCGGATGGATGAGGATGGGTTCATTTATCTGGTGGACAGGAAGAAAGACGTCATCATCAGCGGCGGTGAGAATATCTATCCGGTGCAGATTGAAGATTTCCTGCGCACCCATGAAGCCATCAAGGATGTGGCCGTGATTGGGCTTGCGGATGCCCGGCTGGGTGAAATCGCTGCAGCCATCATCGAGCTGAAACCCGGGTGTGTATGCTCGGAGCAGGTAATCAGGGAGTTTTGTTCTCCCATGCCGCGGTATAAAAGGCCAAAACAAATCATCTTCGACAAGGTGCCGCGTAACCCAACCGGAAAAATTGAAAAACCAAAATTACGTGAGAAATATGGCGCAACCCGCCTTGTAGAAGCCCAAACCGGCAGCTAAGCCAGAGGGGACAGGTACCTCCGGTCAAAATAAACCAGAGGTACCTGTCCCCTTTGGTCAAAATAAGCCAGAGGTACCTGTCCCCTTTGGTCAAATTAAGCCAGAGGTACCTGTCCCCTTTGGTCAAATTGAGCCAAAGGTACCTGTCCCAGTTGGCTTACTGAGACAGAATCCAATCAATTCCTTCGGTGATGACTTCGGGCATGGTCACATGGATATAGTGGCCGGCATCATAGACGACTTTGCTTTCAGAGCGCGGAAATTGCCGCTGGATCGTTTGAATGCAGCGGGCAACCATCTCTTCGGTATCAGCCTTCTCTTCATCCAGGGGTACCTCATAAACGATGTATGCCGGAATATCCTGTGCCTGAGGGCCAATTTGCACAAGGTCCAGAATTTGGGCGACCGTCGCTGTCTGACGGGAAATTGTTTGCAAGAAACTACTCCGAAAGCATAATTCATTGTATTCATCAAGATAATCAACCCCTTTGGCATCGATTATCTGCTGATCGATTTCTCTTTCCAGAATGGGTGATCCCATGTCATGAAGAAGCCGGGGAACACCAAAATGATTGGTAAAGCCTAAAAAGGCGTAAAAAGCGCTGTTCAGCTTGTAGAACACCCTTGAAATGCTGTCTTCAAACATGATCTCATTCGTCGTATCTATCAGTAATATGCCCTTTATGCGTTCAGGAAACAATTGGGCAAACCTTCTTGCAATAACGCCGCCTCTTGAATGACTGACCAGAACAATGGGCTTGCTGATGCCGGTTGCTTCGAGCAGAGCCATTAATTCATTGGCCTCGCCGTCGAGAGAACCGGTAAAGGAAGAAGGCTCGCTGCGTCCAATCCCGCCCTTGTCATAAACAAGGGTCTGATAATCCGCTTGCAGGGTTGGAGCATAGGTGCACCAGGAATAGGATCCATCGCCGAGCCCCGGCTCAAAAACGATCGGCACCCCTTCCGGGTTTCCCCCCAACTCAGCATACAGTAAGCTTTCGCCTACGTCGAACAAATTCCCTTCGGGAAAATCAGTGCCGTAATCCTTTTTTCTGACGGATTGATTGATGATGCCGGCAACCAGAAAGATGATGACGAAAAGACCCAGGATGAACAGAAGTTTTCCTATTATTTTTTTCATGATGATCATACCACCTAATTGTATAATTGTATTAGTACAATAATACAATTATACGGCATTACCATCATTTGTCAAGCAGAAACTCGAAAGTCATTCGGTTAATAAAGCTCACTGTTTCCCGATGGATACATTTGTTTCCTTAATGCGTTAATCTCATCGCTTTCCAAATACTCATCATAGGTTATACGCTTGTCAATCAGGCCTGTCGGAGTGATTTCAATAATCCTGTTGGCTACGGTTTGAACAAACTGGTGGTCATGGGATACAAAAAGAATCGTTCCCTTATAGTTCATCAGCCCATTGTTTAGGGCAGTGATGGATTCCAGGTCGAGATGGTTTGTTGGTTCATCAAGAAGCAGGACATTAGCACCTGAAAGCATCATTTTTGACAGCATGCAGCGGACTTTTTCCCCTCCCGACAAAACACAGGCTTTTTTCAGGGCCTCTTCACCCGAGAAGAGCATTCGTCCAAGCCACCCGCGAATAAAGGTTTCGGTCTGCTCCACAGAGTATTGCCGTAACCAGTCGATCACGCTTAAATCCACTTCATTGAAATACTTCGAGTTGTCTTTCGGGAAATAGGCCTGGGAGGTCGTAACTCCCCATTTGAACTGGCCGCTGTCGGGTTTCATCTCTTCCATCAGAAGCTTGAACAATGTGGTTTTAGCAAGACCGTTTGAGCCTACAAATGCGATTTTATCTCCTTTGTTCACCGTGAAACTGACTTTGTCCAGAAGCTTTTCTCCTTCAAGCTCCATGCAGAGATCCTGAATCCACAGCAAATCGTTCCCGGCTTCTCTATCAGGCTTAAAATCAACAAAGGGATACTTCCGGGATGACGGCCGAATGTCTTCCAGGGTAAGCTTCTCCAGGATTTTTTTGCGGGAGGTGGCCTGCTTTGATTTGGAAGCGTTGGCGCTGAACCGCTGAATAAACTCCTGAAGCTCCTTCATTTTCTGCTCGGTCTTTTTGTTTGCATCCTTTGCCTGCTGAAGGGCCAACTGGCTGGATTCATACCAAAAATCGTAGTTGCCGGAATAAAGCTGAATTTTTCCAAAATCGATATCGGCGATATGGGTGCACACCTTGTTCAGAAAATGTCTGTCATGGGAGACAACGATGATGGTGTTTTCCATCTTCGACAGGAAATTCTCCAACCAGGTGACGGAGGCAACATCCAGATGGTTTGTAGGCTCATCCAAAAGTAAAATGTCGGGGTTTCCGAACAGGGCCTGCGCCAGCAGCACTCTTACCTTCAGGTTCTGGTCGATATCCTTCATTTTTTTATAATGAAAGTCCTCTCCGATTCCAAGACCGTTCAGCAAGGTAGCCGCTTCGGATTCGGCTTCCCATCCGTTCATTTTTGTAAATTCTGCTTCCAGCTCGGAAACCCGGATACCATCAGCTTCAGAAAAATCCGGTTTTCCGTACAGAGCTTCCTTTTCATCCATTACCTCGCAAAGCCTTTTGTGGCCGAGCATGACGGTTCTTAATACCTCTTCCTCATCAAACTCAAAATGATTCTGCCTTAAAACAGCGATCCTCTCGCCAGGGCCGGTGGTCACATCGCCCTTGCTTGCTTCAATCTCACCCGACAGAATCTTTAAAAAGGTTGACTTGCCGGAACCATTGGCCCCTATCAAACCATAGCAATTTCCCGGTGAGAATTTGATGTTTACGTTTTCAAACAATGCACGCCCGCCGAAGCGGAGGGTAATTCCCGTTGTGCTGATCATGGTTATACCGTCCTTCTATCATCAATCATCGTATTTCATTTGAGTAGACAACCTGATTATTATAACAGCGAAAGCGATTGTTTGCAATCGCGGCCGGAAATCACCCAAATCATCCGCCAGCTCTACTAGCGGTAGTTTACAAGATATTAACATAACAATGATGAAGATATTGAAAATAAAGGCTTTATACAATATGTTGTGTATAACCTAACTTATTAGTAATATTTGTTGCATTATTGTATGGTTTATGGT
>JAEZBW010000218.1 GCA_023426765.1 Bacillota bacterium | reverse complement strand
TCTGGGCCTGAAATGCGATAAACTCCCCCTCCGGAAAACCTGGAATTTAACATTACCGCCAATATGGCCGGAAATTGTTCCGCCAGTAGTCATGGAATTTACCGCCAAGTTAGATTGGAGCTAACACATCCGTTGATATGTATCTCCACAGTTTTATCAAGTGGCAGTCGCTTTAAATAATCAAAAAACGAAACACCTAACCATCTTGAAGCACAATAAGCGTGACTAATATCAAGTAAAAACTCACAACCGCTTTCATTTAATAATTGTGTAATAATTTCAGGTTTTAGTAAATCACCCCACTGAATATTATCGCAGTTTTCAAGCAAGACAAATTTTATGTTCGCATATTTTTCTTTTATGAATCTTGCATTTTTTATTATCATATCAAATGTTTTACTAAAAGGTATATCAGCTGGCAATCTTGAAAGAGCTGGGTGAAAAGATAAGCCAGGTGTTTTAGTC
Source organism: Bacillota bacterium (assembly GCA_023426765.1). Classification (GTDB taxonomy): domain Bacteria; phylum Bacillota; class Clostridia; order DSM-8532; family DSM-8532; genus JAAYJG01. Next base: position 14,283 of record JAEZBW010000218.1, on the reverse strand, counting down.
ATACTGATAAGCCTTTTTGTAATGTCCTCGTTAAATTCCTCTTGTAAATAAAGTGATGATAAATCATGCGGTGCCGGATATAATCCATGCAACAGAATAGGTCGCTTTTTCGTTACCCTATTACAAAAATTATTGAATGCATTTATATCTTCCATGATTCCCATCTGAAAACCAAGTCCGGGATATTTAAAATAATCAATATCAATTTTATTTTCATCTAAAAGTTGCTCGGTTTCCTGATAATAATTACATGCAATTTTCATCTCTTTATCCTCTCATCACATAATATAGATAATCACCAGTTACAATACCTAATTATAGTGAAATAACTACTAATCAAAACTCCAGAGTCTTTCCCAGCCGCAGGAAGCGGCAGAGATAACTCCCCATGGAGTTGCATATAACGTTTTGCATGCCCGACACCGCTGAACCGGACCCTCAGAGCCCTTCTTCCTGGCGGCGCTTTGCGCCCGGTGAAGCGGTGTGGTGCGCATACTCCAGAGCCTTTCCCGCTGCACCTTTATGGGCATGCGTTGTTATCGGATGCCGGGTGCCCCGTTATTCAGAGGGCAACATGATGTTGCCCCCTCCTAATCACTGCTTATTGCATAAAATATAAAGATTGTGAAACAACTTAGTTTCGTATTATGCTTATTAGTAGGATCATCTCTTATAGGCTATAGCATCTACCTGGAACTTTACCCCGCCATTTTTATTCCTTTCAAATGATTTACGGACAGGATACTTACCATGAAATCTTTCTTTAATGACTTTTTCCATAATAGGGATTTCGGAAATATCTTCAAACATAGCATCCATTTTTACTATAGATTCCAATGTCAATCCTACGGACTTTAGTCTCAATTCAAGGTGGTCAAACGCACCGTTTACTTGTTCCTCCGTTGTGTTACCTACTCCGGAACAGTAACCTATGAAAACAAAATCTCCGGCTTCTATTATGCCAGAATGTGCCCATTCCTCATTTACATCATGCCTAATAATTTCTGACATCAATATTTCCTCCTTGTATAAAATATAAGTAATATTTAGTTCTCAATATCCAACTATTGCGTACTAATATAAACATAGTGCAATAGTTTTGGACTGAAAATGCTTAATATTTTAATCGTGTATTTGAATTTCTTGTTATAGACAATTTATTTTTATACATAGTCATCATTTCATCAAATTGCTTTCTATTGTTTTCAAAATCCTTTGTCCATTTGAACATCATCTTTAACATATGCAAATCGGACTTATAATCGCAATGTTCAATATGTAGCTGCTGTTTAATAAATCGAGTTATAATTCGGTATTTTCTTAACCAAAGTGGAGTATCAAGAAAAATTATTTTGTCCGATAAATCTAGCAAACAATGGTATGATTGACGATATACGCCCTCGATAATCCAATCACCAAGTGCATCAATTCGCATTATTTCTTGTACTTGCTCCTCTGGTGTGCGTTTATATCGTCCATTATCAGTTTTGACATGAACAATACAATCCGCTTCATAGTGTGGTATGCCAAATTGTTTTGATACCTTTTTTGCAAGGGTAGATTTTCCACTTGCTACAATACCAGTGATAAATATTTTCATTCAACCATTCCCTTTGTATAACCATTCAGATTAATAAAATAATTTATTTACCTCAAATCGTATATTATTTACATTTCTACTTCGCACTTTCAACCTTATACGCATAAGTGTCATCAGATCAACCAATTCGCTGCACGATGTGGCGTTCCTTGCACCCGGTTTCCGATAACGTTTTGCATTTGCGACGCCCGCCCGCTTACAGGGAGTTGCTTATGCCCGGGTGCCCTCTGGGTGGGTTAATGCGGCGACCGACTCGGTTAGCGGGCGGGTGTGGGCAGAAACGACCTCATGCCCTGCTTACAAAGCCTTTCTTCTTGCTTGCCCTTTATGCAAATGCGTTGTTAGCTGATTTGGGGAGCCCCGCGAAGCCTAGACACCACGGACGGTGGCGCCTTAATCAGTATTTCTGTTGACCTTTTTTGCTATGTAAAGGGAGTAGTCAAAAAGTGTTCCAACATATCCACCATTATTGGTTATTTCATTTGTTATCTTTTCTTCCATCTCTTGTACTGTCTCATCATCTAATCCATCAAGTATTGAAGCAAATGCAGGGACTGATTTTTGAGCCTTCAAATATTGTTCCGCATTATTTTTAACTTCACTTATATACTGGAATATATCTAAAATTTCAAATAATTCTGAATCTTCTATTTCAGCTTTCCTTTCATCTTTCTTAAATACTCCTGAGTGAGCAGCCCTTTCTAGTTTCTTTTCATTAGATTGCCTATTAACATACTTTTGAATTATCTCGTTAACCTTTTGGTTTATTATTTTTGCTTCTTCCGTCTTGTCTCCACTGGCATTATACCAAAATAATACGAGATAGCCATCTTCTTTCAATAAGTTGTAACACTTTTTGTATTTGACAGTAACATCAAGCCAGTGAAACGCTTGAGCACAAAAAATCATATCATATCTATCATTTTTTTGCGGGGTCCACTCTTCAAACGATGCTATTTCCACTGAGACATTAGGATATGTATGGCATTTTTCTTTTAAAATCTCACCCATATCTTTTCCTATCTCAATAGCATGTATTTTAAACCCCTTTTCTGCCAATTGAACAGTTGCTTTCCCAGTTCCTGCTCCAATCTCCAAAAGTGCGCTGTTAGCTCCTATATTTGTTGTTGCAATAATATCTTGAATAAGTTGCGCTGGATAGCTTGGTCTTACCTGATCATATATCAGCGCAATATCTTTATAAGGCTCAACTTTTTTACTCATACTGGAACTCCCATATTTCACTCTACAAAGCCTATCCTAAACACTCGGCGCATGGACGCGCCGCCATTTGCTCCCCATTTCAGCTAACGTTTTGCATGCCCGACGCCGTTGAACCGGACCCGCAGAGCCATGCTCCTTGGCGGCGCTTGTCGCCCGGTGAAGCGGTGTGGTGCGCACGCTCCAGAGCCCTTGCCCGCCGCACCCTTGTGGGCATGCGTTGTTATATGAAGGATAGCGCTTATATTTCAGAGCCCGCCATGGACGGCGGGCCCTAAAACATTATTCAATGATGCGTAGACTATAAATCCCTTCTTAATGTTTCATATTCTTCAGTTGAAATTTCTATATCTTTTAGTATCTTTCGAATTAGGCCTCTACCTAAATCCTCATCATGGAATGGTATGACCGTTGTCCTGCCATCATCATGTCTAAATGACTTATGACTTCCCTTTTGACGGATTTCCGAAAACCCAAGTTTATTAAGCAACTTAACCATAATCTTAGGTGATATGATTGTTAGTTTGCTCATACTATAACCTCTACCTGCTGAACACCAATAAATTCGTTTTGTATTATTTCTTCGTTTTCAACCTCGAGGCATAACTCTATTACCTCTTTTATTCTCGGAAATAATTCTTCGAGCGAATTAGCTTGAGTATGGCACCCTTTCAAAGCGGGAACAGAAGCAACATAAATACCATCTTCATCTTTTTCTATCAGCATCGTAAAGTTGTATTTTTTCATTAATAATCACCTCGCCCCTATTATATCACGAATACTATCAAACCTTCTATGTATTACCATTAACCAATCCGCACACGGAGGTACGGCCTTATCGCTATCTTTCATCTAACGTTTTGCATGCCCGACGCCGTTGAACCGGACTCGCAGAGCCCTGCTTCCCTGGCGGCGCTTGTCGCCCGGTGAAGCGGTGTGGTGCGGCCTTTCTGCATGGAATGACCCGTTAGCCCTACTTCATGCTCCGGCTTCCGCACCCTTGTGGGCATGCGTTGTTAGCAGAAGTACGGTGGCTCCTTGTTCAGAGGCCACCACGGATGGTGGCCCCTTAAACTTCACTTAACAAAATGCAAAAAATATGTATCAGTCAAATCTCTGTTTTCTACTAATCTAAATCCAGCATTCTTGCATATATTAGTGTAATAATTTATATCCTGTTCCTCGTATGATACTCCGTAACCTGTTTTGATAATGAAATCATTATTTAACCTAATCTGCAGAGGAACAACAAATATCTTCTTTTTCCTTTTGTTTGGTGGTATTCTCACATCCCAAATCATAAAGCTACCTTTATCTTTTAAGACTCTATAAACCTCGGAAATAACTTTATCATGCTTATCTTTACTTATGTACATTAGTGTGAAAAATGATGTCACTACATTAAATGTTTCATCAAGAAAAAGCAGATTTTCTGCATTCATAACTATCTTTAACGAATTGCTCGGAGCTTCTTTTAATTCTTCAATACTGGGATCAATAGAAATGACGTGTTCACCTACTAATTGTGAAATAACACCTTCACCACCACCACCTATATCTAATACTCTGCCATTAATATTAACTGAAGCTAAATCAATAAATTGAGTTCCAATTTTGAAAGTAATATCGTCTTGCATTGTATAAAGACTCCCTGTAATTAATTTTTTTCTATAATACCGCCATGGAAGGCGGTCTCTTAATACCGTATTTCTGCTAACGTTTCTTTTTCACGACGCCAACGAACCGGGCCATCGGAGCCCTTCCCTTTAGCAGCGCTTGCCGCCCGGTGAGATGGTGTGGCAGCAATGACCTGTGAGCACGCCCAAAGCGTGAAAATATTGTTAGCTGAAGTGTTTTCGAACTCTATTGAAAGCCGTAATTCTTAGCCAATTCTGGCTTTTCACTTTGAAACCAACTGTCTTCTTCACTAATTCCATCTTTTGATAAGTAATACTTTTGATAATACTCTTGAGTTACTGGACAAGCTCCACAAGTAACTATTCCTCGTGTTACTATTTCGATATCATCATTATTATCAATAATTCTATATCCCGGCATTGCTGTATATTCGAACTCAGGTGATGAATCATTTTTTCTGAGAGCTGAGGAGAAGCTTTCGTAATCCCTCTTTTCATCATCTGAAAGAATGATATTTCTTTTTCCTAAATTTGTTTCCATTTCAATAATGTTATTATTGGGATTATAGTCTAGTACTGTAAACGTAGGCCCCTTATCCGATGGGACCGACAATATTCTTTCTATTTGATTTGAATTATACTCAAAGCAATCAATTGCGGCAGTTGAGCCATACTTATTCGTAAATGTGTATGTTCTACCTACAACTATTGTATTCACACAAACTCGTAGCTGGCATTCAAAATGATCTTGAAGATTCTCACCAAATATCTGCTGTTCGTTAGATACATCGAAAACCTTAATAGATGAGTTATTAATCATCAAAACGACGTTAAGCTTAGCATCTAGCAATAATTCGACTTTATCATTTATCCTATCACCATCTATGTCATAAATGTTGATGACATCAATGCTTTTACCATCAATTTGTTCCATTTGACTCACATTGTTTACATCGTTATTTTTATTATTACCTGTACAACCAGTATAGGCTATCATTATTATTGAAATAAAAACTGCAACGGCTTTTCTCTTCATTAAAATTACTTCCTCCCGCAAGAGTAGAAAACATTTCAGCTAACGTTTTGCATGCCCGACGCCACTGAACCGGACTCTCAGAGCCCTTCTTCCTGGCGGCGCTTGTCGCCCGGTGAAGTGGTGTGGTGCGCTCGCTCCAGAGAATTCACCCGCCGCACCCTTGTGGGCATGAGTTGTTATGTGTAGTGCAGTGCCCAATATTCAGAGGCCGCCAAGGATGGCGGCCCCTCATTTTACTTCTCACGTAAAAACTCATCTAATGTTAAGCCTGCTTGTTCTAATATTGATTTCAATGTACCTTTTGCTACCTCATAGTGATTTGGAATAATGGCGGTTCTTGCTTCATCTCCATCTTTTCTCAGCTTTATATGACTGCCTTTTTGAGATATAACAACAAAACCAAACTTCATTAATGTTGAAATAATCTCACTCGGTTTTAAGACAGGATATTTGGAACCCATTATACCATTACCTCCAAAGTAGTAACATAAAGTTGTTTTTCTTTAATGTCCTCCTTGGGTACATCTTCATAGTAAAGCTCTAATGCTTCCTTTAGATTATTCATTGCTTCCTCAACTGTTTTTCCTTGAGAAGCAACACTATTTTCAACACATTTGGCAACAAACCAATCATCGTCTTTTTGGATTACAACAGTAACCTTGAAGCTCATCTCATTCACACCCCAAGTGATTTATTTTGTATTTATTTTATCATATTTCCACAGAAGTATCATGTTATCTACACCCGCGCACGATGCGCGTTATTTCACTGCATTACACATAACTTCTTCTTCCCTGTCTCTGTTCATAATAAGTAAACATGGTGGTGTGATCTGCGACGTATGTCGTATAAGTAATTTTATACTATTCCTAAATTTGGATGTCGTCAAGCGGATTCTTTATTTTTTGTATAATATTGGTACACACATGGGTATAGATTTCGGTTGTCTTCGTGCTTTGATGACCTAATAATTCTTGTATATATCGTATATCAACCCCACATTCCAATAAATGGGTAGCAAACGAGTGACGAAGCCAATGTACCGTTGGCTCCTTGGCAATTCCTGCTTTTATACAAGCTGCTTCAAAGACTCTCTGTATGCTTCTTTCTGTGATATGTTTCTCTGGATCCTGCCCCGGAAAAAGCCATATTTCAGGTTTATACTTCTTGTAGTAATTACGAAGCTCCTCCAATACCTTTATAGATAATAGTGTAATCCTATCTTTTCTCCCTTTTGCCATTTTCACTGAAATAAAATGTTGATCACTAAGAATATCTGATGGCTTTAACCTTACTGCTTCGCCGATTCTTAGCCCTCCTGAATATATCGTCAACAAAATTGTTTTATGCTTGATGTTTTTTATTTGAGCGAATATTAGTCTAATTTCATCCTTTGATAAAAAATTGGGTAACCTTTTTTCCCTCTTAGGAATTCCAATTTTAAATGATTCAACAGTAACATCCAGTAAATTGCAATACCAGAATTTCAAAGCACTTATACATTGTGCTGCATACGATGAAGAATTCTCTTTCCCCTGTTGTATATAGTAAAGATATTGCTTAATATTCTCCAAATCGAATATGCGGTAATTTGAATTGTAATTCATATATCTTCTGAAGTGACCCGTATACGCTTTTATTGTTTTGCTGCTGAAGTTTCTGATATAGAGTTCACGGGAGTATTCTTTAATATCTCTTTGCGGCTGAACTAGTTGCTGCTTTGCTTCATGAAGTTTTTTGAAAACATCGGATTTTCCAAAAAGAAACTCAAGGCTTTCTACGGTTGTTCTATTCTTGGGAAAAATCCATTGTTTTTTAGTATTATCCCACGCCCGGCCAGGAATGTTTCTGATTTTTTCGACCAATTGCTTATCATAGTGAATGGATAATCTTATTATTTTATTGTCCTCTTCAATACTATTGATCTGATACATTTTTACAATCTACCGCAAACATTTGTTTTTTTATGATACTATTCTATCCTCCTCGCCCCTCATTTGTCAAATATTTTTTTTCTAGAAAAAAAACAGGGAAAATCATAACTTTATCCCTGTTCTAATTATCATTATCGTATCATCAGTTTTCTGAGTCTCACAAAATCTCTGTTTATTTATACTTGTGTGCGTCCTTCAAAACCATGTCCTTCACCTTCATTAATCTCGTAAGGTTGGAGCGCTCGTTCTCGTCCAGCTTCATGACAATGTATTTAATCGTTTCCTCCAGGTTCGGAATCAGCACATATTCCAGCGCATTCACGCGGCGGCGGGTTTTTTCTATTTCATCGGCCAGAAGCTGGGCCGACTTTTCCATTTCCGCAAGCTTCAGAAGTTCAGGAGTAAGGTCGGACAAAGTGGCAATGGCCTCGTCTAGTTCGCCTGTGGTATTGGCAAACCCATAGGGGTAGATGTCTCCCTCTGTTCCGCCTTCAGTGGTAAATTCCAAAACAGGTACATCCACGCTCATGATGTTGCGGGTGGACGTATTCAGGTTCACTTCCACCTTTGGAAACATCAGCGCTTCCTCAACAAGCTCGGAATTCATCACCGCCCTTGCCATAACAAAGCGGGAATGCACCACCTTCAGCTGCTCTTCCACTTCTTCACGCAGTCTTTTATTTTCACGGACGATGTCCAGAAACTTTTTCATCAATTCATCCCGTTTGTCCTTCAGCAGCTTATGGCCGCGTCTTGCGGTTTTTAACCGTTTCTTCAGGCCGGTTAAAACCATACGGGTTGGATTGACATTCAATCGGGCCATGCGAGTTTCTCCTTCCGTCCTCGTTTGGGTAGGACAGGCGGCAGGAAGACATTATCCTGCCGGCCGTTTTTACTTCTTCGGGAAATATTTGTCGATGAATTCCTGCTTGATACGCTTCAGTTCTCCAACCGGTAGGATGGACAACAGATCCCACCCAATCTCCAGCGTGTTCTGAATGCCCCGTTCGGTTTGAAAACCCTGGGAAACATATTCCGCTTCAAAGTGTTCAGCAAACTTCGCATACAGCTTGTCTGTTTCTGTAAGGGCTGCATCACCAAGAATAACCGCCAGTTCCTTTGCTTCCTTCCCGCGGGCGTAAGCAGCGAAAAGCTGGTTCATTGTATTGGCGTGATCCTCGCGGGTCTTTCCCTTACCAATACCCTTATCCTTCAGACGGGACAGGGACGGCAGCACATCAATGGGAGGCATGACACCCTTTTTATGCAGCTCGCGGCTGAGAATGATCTGCCCTTCGGTAATATACCCTGTTAAATCCGGAATGGGATGGGTTTTGTCATCTTCGGGCATGGTCAGGATTGGTATCATTGTGATACTTCCTTCATGACCCTTCTTCCTCCCTGCGCGCTCGTAAAGGGTTGCAAGGTCGGTATAAAGATATCCGGGGTAACCGCGGCGGCCCGGTACTTCCTTGCGGGCTGCGGAAACCTCACGCAATGCTTCTGCATAGTTTGTGATGTCCGTGATGATGACAAGCACATGCATGTCTTTCTCAAAGGCGAGATATTCTGCCGCGGACAAAGCCATACGGGGTGTTGCGATACGCTCAACCGCCGGGTCGTTGGCAAGATTCATGAACAAAACCGCCCGGTCGATAGCACCGGTTTTCTTAAAATCGCTGATAAAAAAGTCGGCTTCTTCAAAGGTGATACCTACGGCGCCAAACACCACGGCAAACTTGCTGTCGGTACCCAGAACCTTTGCCTGCCTTGCGATCTGTGCGGCCAATTGGGCATGGGGCAAACCCGAGCCCGAGAATATTGGCAGCTTTTGTCCACGAACCAGTGTGTTCAGTCCGTCTATGGCAGATACGCCGGTTTGGATGAACTCCGAAGGATAATCACGAGCAGCAGGATTCATCGGTACGCCATTGATATCAAGCCTGTCATCGGGAATGATTTCAGGCCCGCCGTCTATAGGCTTTCCAAGACCGTCAAAAACACGGCCAAGCATATCCATTGAAACCGCCAGTTCCAAACCACAGCCAAAAAAGCGCACTTTGCTGTTGGACAGGTTGATGCCAACAGCGCTTTCAAACAACTGAACCACCGCGTTGGACCCGTCAACCTCCAGCACCTTGCAACGGCGGATTTCACCGTTGGCCAGCTCTATCTCTCCCAATTCATTAAACGTAACTCCTTCAACATCCTGCACCAGCATCAGAGGACCGGCTACTTCAACGATGGAACGGTATTCCTTTAACATGCCTATTCACCTTCCTTTGCTACAAGTGCATCCATTTGCTCGGACAATTCCTGTTCGATATGGTTAAACTCAACATCCATACTGTCCTGGGGCACATACTTCGCACGGCCGATTCTTTCCCTCACGGGCAGTCCGAAAAGATCCTTCAGATCCACATTCTTCTTCAATGCATCCTGTGCCATATAGTAATAGTTCAGAATCATTTTCAGCATTCTGAATTGCTTGTGCAAGGTGGCATAAGTATCGATTTCGTGGAAGGCGTCCTGATGCAGGTAGTCTTCACGGATGGATCGCGCTGCTTCCAGCGTAACCCTGTCCTTCGGAGAAAGGGCGTCCACGCCGACAAGCCTTACAATTTCGTCCAGCTCTGATTCTTCCTGCAGAATCTTCATCATTTGCGATCTATACTTGTTGTAGTCCCGGGAGATATTGCTGTTGTACCACTCCTGCATACGGTCGGTATACAGGGAATAGCTGATCAGCCAGTTAATGGCCGGGAAATGTCTGCGATAAGCAAGATTGGCATCCAGCCCCCAGAACACCTTTACAATTCGAAGGGTTGCCTGGGTAACCGGTTCGGAAATATCTCCGCCAGGAGGTGAAACAGCACCGATTGCAGACAAGGCGCCTTTACGGCCTTCGGATCCCAGCGTGACAACCTTTCCGGCACGTTCGTAGAATTGTGCCAGTCGGGAGGACAGGTATGCGGGATACCCTTCTTCACCGGGCATTTCTTCAAGACGTCCGGACATTTCACGCAGAGCTTCGGCCCAACGGGAGGTTGAATCGGCCATCAAAGCAACCGAATAACCCATATCGCGGAAGTATTCTGCGATGGTAATACCGGTGTAGATGGATGCTTCACGGGCTGCCACAGGCATATCGGATGTATTCGCAATCAAAACCGTTCTTTTCATCAGGGATTCCCCGGTTCTCGGATCCTTCAGTTCCGGGAATTCCATCAAAACGTCTGTCATTTCGTTACCGCGCTCACCGCAGCCGATATAAACCACCAAATCGGCATCGGCCCATTTAGCCAGCTGATGCTGCACGACGGTCTTACCGCTTCCAAAAGGCCCTGGAATCGCAGCCACGCCGCCTTTTGCTATCGGGAACAGCGTATCGATAACCCTTTGCCCGGTAACCATCGGTTCGTCCGGAGGAAGCTTTTCCTTGTAAGGCCTTTCTCTGCGAACAGGCCAGGTCTGCATCATGGTTAATTTCACCGTACTGCCGTCCCGTTTTCTGACGACAGCAACGGTTTGATCCACTGTATAATCACCTTCATGAATGGATTCGACAGTTCCTTCGATACCAAAAGGCACCATGATGCGATGTTCAAAAATCACATTTTCCTGGACGGTACCGATGACATCGCCGGCTATCACCTTTTCACCCTTTACTGCAAGGGGTTTAAAGCTCCATTTCTTTTCATGATCCAGTGCGGGAATATTGATGCCGCGGGTGATATTGCTTCCCGCCTGCGCGCGCATGGCTTCCAGGGGGCGTTGTATGCCGTCGAACATATTTTCCAGAAGCCCCGGTCCCAGCTCTACACTCAACGGAGCCCCGGTCGTTACAACCGGTCCGCCCGGACCCAGTCCTGAAGTTTCCTCATATACCTGTATGGATGCCCTGTCGCCATGGATTTCAAGAATTTCGCCGATAAGCATGTGTTCACTGACCCGAACCACATCGAACATATTGGCGTCTCTCATCCCCTCGGCGATGACCAGAGGCCCCGATACCTTGACTATTCTTCCCTGGCTCAAACCTATCCCTCTCTTCCAGTACCTTCAGCAACGGTTTTCATAGACATAAATGCTTGATTGCCGGTACTTAATTTTATTCTTCAATCTCATTCCAGTTCTATCTATGGAATGGTCATTCTCATGTTTTTTAATATAACCGACAGTGACTTCGGTTTGCGGTAAACATGGGCTCTGCCGGTTATTCATCCCGGAACAAAATGTCTGCTCCCACGGCTTTTTCCACGCACTTCTTCACGCCCTGCATGCCGATTCCCAGACTTCCCTGGATGCCCGGAATAGGGATTACCGCCGGAAAGCGATCTTCGCGGTATTGATCGATCTCATGCTTGATGCCGGCCGCTGTTTGTTCTGTGATATAGATGACGGCATACTTGTTCCGGGCCAGTTCTGTCAGCGTTTTTGCAGCCTGTTCCCTGTTTTCCACGGGAAAAACCGAAAAGCCCAGCGCTTTAAAACCCAATACCGCATCCTTTTCTCCGATGACACCAATTTTATACATAAACCAAACGCAACCTTTCACGGATAAGATCGCTGGATAAACCATTGATCTTTCCTGTCATAATGATCCGCGCGTTTCTGATCTCGGCTTCCTTTGCAAAAAGCCAGGCTATGAAAGGCTCGACGCCCATCGTAATCAGTTTGGCCCTGCGCACATATTCCATTAAATGATCATCAAGCAGCTTCTCCAAACCCGAGATGTTTTTCCTTGCTTTATACAGCTCCCAACCCTTATATACCGCTTCTCCATACCTTGTGTGCCGGAGATCACCGATAAAGCTGTCCACCGGTTTGTCACTGTTTTGCGTATAAACGCCTTCAGGAATTTCACCGCCGCTGATCAGCTGCTTCTTCAAAAAATCCCATGCCTTACCCATGGACCGCGCACGAATAAAGATTTTAATGTTGGTGATGTCGGTCATAAGGTTTGCAAGGTCCTGAAAGAACGGATTGTCTATGGCCTTCAGATCAACAGCAAGCTGCTCGTAGGACGCCTTATCGAGAATTGAATCCACTACCTGCGGATCCCCCGTTCTTGGGAACAAATCATACAATTCGGAAATCGCCTGGTGCATGGTGGGGGTCATCTGTTCATAATCCCTTTCACGGATCATGGTTCTGATGGTTTCCCGGTCGAAGGTTCCCGTATCCATCAAAATGGCAGGTGGGTCCTGGTTTGAGAATTCAGCCTTTAACAGCACCTTCACATTGAAAAAATCATGTCTTCTTTGGAAGGCTCTGACCACCTCGATTTGAGGGGCTATTTCCTCTAAAAGGGCATAGGTTTTTTTCATTTCCTCTGCAAGCAGCGTTTCGAAAGAATGAACATTCCCTGCACTGTCGCCACCCGTCCCGTATTCCGATTCGGTCAATACCTTATAGGCTTCTTCCGGCGTGGCAGCTTCAAGCATTCTCTCCAGGCGTGCGCTGTCCAGAAGCTTTATTTCCTTTGCCCGGATACGGGCGGTCGAATATGCATAGTCATCCTGGTTTATTTTTAACATTGCCATTCCTCGTTTTTCCATCAGGTGCTGAAAAGGATCCTGACCACTTCATTTTCCAGTTCGGGCCTTAACATCCCGAAAAGAATTTCAAGGGTACTGTTCACTTCCATATCCCCGGACCGTAATATAAAACCGCCGGAGGAACGGATTGTCTCCTTTGACAGCACGAGATTTCCATTGATTCCTGCTGCCTGCAAACGCTTGTTGACGTTGTTTATGAAATCCTTGTTCAACCGGCTGCGATCCTTTTCAGAAAGGAGGATCTCACCGTTGCCTTTCCCAGCGGCATTGACAGCCATATCCTCCATCAGCTTCTGGTATTCCCTGTCCGGAAGGTTAACAATCCTTTCAAGTGCGCCCTGGAAAGCTGCTTCAACCATATCCTGTTTTGCGCGAAGCAGATCCTTGCGGCCTTCCAACCCTGCGGAGGATAAAAGACGCCGGTAAGCTTCCTGACTGTCCGCCTCGGCCTTTTTCAGTATTTCCGTTCTCTTCAGGCCCGCTTCCTGGGTGGCCTGATTCATGATTTCATCAGCATCCCGCCTGGCCAGTTCTTCAATTTCAGAAGCCTTTGCCCGGGCATCCTCAAGGATCCTGGATTTTATTTTATCTGTTCCCGTCATTTGGAACGCTCCTTTTGTCTGCGTTATTGATTGTATGCCGTCGGCAACCCGGCAACGGATTAGCCTATCATCAGAATGGATACAATCAGGGCCAAAATCGCAAACATCTCAACCATCAATGCCAGCGTAATTGCACTGCCAAGCGCTTCGCCGCGTTTTGCAATCAGCTGGATGCCGGATGACGCAACCTTACCCTGGTAAATGGCGGAAATCCAGCCTACGATACCAATCGGAAGCCCTGCTGCGAGATAGTGCATGCCATCGGCAAGGGTCATTGCTTCGTTAATATTTCCGATGATCAGAAAAGCGATAACAAAGCCATAGATTGCCTGGGTACTGGGTAGGGCTTCCAGCAGCATGACTGATCCGAATTTTGATGGATCCTCAGTCAATACGCCTGCACCTGTCTGACCTGCCAGACCAACTCCTTTTGAGGAGCCCAGTCCTGCTACCAGGAAAGCAACAGCTGCGCCAAGATACGCTAAATTTTGTCCGGTGATAATCTGTTCCCACATTGTTTTAAAACCTCCATCTCCCTATCCAGTGCATGCGGTTGAAATTTCATTAAAGTCCCGCATCGGATTTTACTGTAATATATTTTGTATTGGCTTTCAAAGGACTGAAGGGTTTTCCTCCGCCCGTGAAAAACTTTCCGAAAAACTCCAGGTACTGGAGCCTGCACGAGTGCACAT
>JAEZBW010000131.1 GCA_023426765.1 Bacillota bacterium | reverse complement strand
GTAATAGGAACTGCCGGGATCCTTTTCGGATGACTGCATGAACCTAAACAGCCGCCCGGCTTCATCGGGCTTTTGCTTTGATAGCGCAATGATCTTCGCCAGCCCCTTGCCAAAGGGAGAAACAGCATTAAAAAGCGCAGGCACCGTGGGCGTCTGCGCTTTTGGGTTTGTAACCTCATTCAGAGAGCTAGTGGGCGGCTTTGGGGGGATCCCGCCTACTTGCTCCCCTTCCGTATCGATGAGGTAAGGCAATTTTTGCATACGTATAGGCTCGTTGGGGTCATCAGGCAGCGGTACCATTTCCGCTTTACCTCCGGTATAATTGGGAAGCGGAACAGAATGTGCTTCACTGTCAGTATGCTTTGGCGGATCAACCCATACGATCTTCCTCTCGGGTAGCTGTACATGAATAGCTTTTACTATTTCCGAAAGCTTTGCCGGCTGCCGCTTTTTCACCTGTTCCTCCAGGGCTTTTCTTTGTATGATGTCAGGCATGCGCTGCTCCTCCTTGCTTGTCCTCGCTTTTTGCGGTATTCAAAACACAGGGGCATCCGTCCCCCTATATGACAGCAACAAAAAGGCCCCTTCCAGCCTGGCCGCCCCTCACGCTGAACCGAAGGGGCTTATGAACCTGCGGGCAGCCTTATTATATCAATATCCTCGTATTTATCTAATGTTACAGGGTCAATCACTATGATTTTCGTCACATTGTATGTGCCACGGGGGCAGTTCTCTCGTCACGATCCAAATATATCTGCACGGCTTAATCCGGTCAACCGTTCTATCTACCGGGTGGAGTGTCAGCAGAACCGCCTATTGTCACACGAGACACGTGTAACAAAATACCGATTGAGTGAATATTGATCCTATATGTGTTGTTTTAACAGTATCAGAATGTTAATGGTACATCTTCTAAAACAATTGGATGCATCCACATTGCCTGCAATTCTCCATTTGCATTCAGTATTGCTATCGCATGATCAATGAATTGAACATTTGTGGTTCCGTCTACCGTTTTAGGATTTCCAATACATACCCATCCTGAATCTGTATCAAAATATGTCCTCCATTCATTTCCACGGTCTAGCCTCCAGATCCCGGAATCAAAATCTTCAGCCAACCCCAGCGCGCATTTTACGACGTTTTGGGGTACTAAAAGCTTTTGTTTAATCCAAGAATATGAAGGAGAGAGACCGAAAACTTGATTGGCGTACATATTGTCCGAATCAAATCCAATGTTCACATAAGCTATCAGTAAAGCAATATCCGATTTCACATCAGGCAAAGTATCAAAGCCTTTTTCCTTAGTGTTGTAAAAGATTCTTCCCCTTGCGCAATCCCTTTCCTGGCTTGCTCTGAGCTTTATCATAAAAGCCTCCTCCTCAATTAGCAACAAAGTTGAAATGTACGATTGTGTTGGTTTCCATATCCACGACCAGCTCCCAAATACCGTCAGAACCTCTAAAGGTGCCCGGAACATCCCATCGCAAACCATTCTCTAACGATTTATCCTTTAGAGGTTTCCCTCCATTCATTATTTCATCAAGAAGTGAATTGGTTCCATTCGATTCAATATAAGGTCTTGTAACTTCCCCTTTGTATGGCCCTTTTTTCACAAAGTCATTCATCTTGTTTTGTACTGTTTGGCTGCTTATCAGTTCGGACGCTTTGGGAACTTTTATCTCTCCTATGCCCGCCACCTGGCCACCAGGATTTCCCACACTCCCCGTTGGCCCATCGGTATCCCCCGCAACCTCCGGCGATTTCATGAGAGATTGGCTGCCCTTGATACTCCATCCTTGCTGCTCAATACTTTCCAGGCGCCTGCTTGGATCAAGGGATATGCCTGCTGGCCCGTAGAGAACCCTGTCGATGATAGGTGCTGCTGTCATAGCGAACAGCATGGTCATTTCTGCCCCGCGCTGGCTCCTTTGCTCTTGATCAAGCTTTGCAAAGGATGTTTCAAAATCACTCAGCTTGTATTCTTTTGCCAAAAGATCAGCGAAATGGGCCGGTCCGCCACCCATGTCGAGATCCTGAAACCATCTTTTAAGGCCGCCTTCTGCCAACGTTCCGGGTTCATATACGCCTAAATCAACCAGGTCATCATAGGTTATTTTCCCACCATTTTCTTTTAAGTGCTGAAGGATAGCTTGTCTTGTTCTCAAGTCTATACCAGCAAACTGCCCGCTCCCTAAAAACAACAAATCGCTTTTCTGCCGGGGTGTCAACAATGCCAGAACGTTTTGAGAGAGTTGATTCATTTGTTCTTGTTTGCCTAAATCAAGCTCATCGAAGATTTCACCAAAGTTTTCCCCGGCGAGAGCGCGCTGCTTTTGTTCATCCGTGAAAAACCCTAAAGCCTCATTGTTTGCATCAGCGAGATATTCAAGCTGTTCAGGGGTCATGACAGATGTAAGCAAATCGTCGATGCTCGGCTCTTTTACCGTATCTTCTTCATCCAAAGCCTTCACATACTGATTGCCGTTTACATATCCCACATCCGTTACCGTGCCGTTTGCGGCCAGTGCACGGTAAGGTCTGTTCCCTTTGACATTCGAAACCGTTGCGGTATTGGATTCCAATTGCTCCCTGCCTTCCTTTATTATACCGCTTCCTTTTTTATTCGCAAGAAGGGATACCCGGACAGAGTCCAAATCCACACTTTGCAAAGGAGGCTGGT
>JAEZBW010000119.1 GCA_023426765.1 Bacillota bacterium | reverse complement strand
ATATCTGTGGCATCTCGGTTGCACCGATGCATTATTACGGCGATGAAAAACTGTATGATTATGCAAACAACAAGTTCGGCTTTACAAGGGGAGACCTGTCGGGCATCAAAGCCAAGACTTCCCAGCCCATGGGCGCTGGTCCCTATAAGTTTATCAAGTTTGAAAACAAGGTAATCTATTACGAAGCCAATGAGTACTACTATAAAGGCGTTCCGCAGACCAAATACCTGCAGCTGAAGGAAACCGTCGATAATGAAATGATCGCAGGCGTTGGCACCGGAGTTATCGATCTTGCGAACCCATCCGGATCCATCGCGAAGTTTAACGAGCTGAAAACTTACAACTCCAACGGTAAGGTCATCGGTGATGTGATCACTACAAGCGCCGTTGACAACCTTGGTTACGGTTACATTGGTATCAATGCGAAAAACGTTAATGTAGGCGGAGATCCTGCTTCTGAAGCCAGTAAGAACCTGAGAAAAGGTTTTGCCACAGTATATGCCGTATATCGTGATGTTGCTATCGACAGCTATTACGGTGATGCTGCTTCCGTAATCAACTACCCCATTTCCAATACCTCCTGGGCGGCTCCTCAGAAGGCCGATGCAGGTTATGAGGCCGCTTATTCCAAGGACGTAGATGGAAAACCGATCTATACCGCCGACATGGTTGGCCAGGCAAAATATGATGCAGCATTGAAGGCAGCCATAGGCTTCTTTAAAGCCGCCGGCTATACCTTTGATGAAGCAACCGGCAAGTTCACAGCTGCTCCCGCCGGCGCGAAACTGGAATATGAAGTCATTGTTCCGGCCGATGGCGTTGGCGATCACCCTGCATTTGCTGTTCTCGCCGATACCCGCACGGCATTGGCGAAAATCGGTATTACCCTGACCATCAACGATCCATCCGATTCCAACGTTTTGTGGGATTCTTTGGATGCCTTGACGCAGGAAATGTGGACGGCTGCATGGGGCGCTACCATAGACCCTGATATGTATCAGATCTACCATAGCTCCAACACTGCCGACGGACAGGGAACCAAGAGCAACCACTACTATATCAAGGATGCCGAACTGGATGAGCTGATTATGTCCGCAAGGCAAAGCCCCGATCAGGCATACAGAAAAGCAACCTATAAGAGAGCACTGGATATCATTCTTGACTGGGGTGTTGAAATACCGAATTATCAGAGACAGAACATGGTTATTTTCAGCACACAGCGCATCAATATGGACACCGTCACACCTGACATCACAACCTACTGGGGCTGGGGCGGCGGCTTAAATCCGGGTGATGATATGCATAATATTCAAATGACCAAATAAAGCCTATAGATGAGTTCAGAGATTTTGAGCCCGCATAAGCGGGCTCAAAATTTGTTACCTGTTTTGGTTTTTATATAGTAGAATTGAAATATACAATAAAACACTGCTTCTTTATTCTATTTAGAAAACCCTTGGAAATAATACAAAAAAACCGTAGGGCGGTTACTGTAAAGAGGGGTCAGGCATGGGAAAATACATACTGAAAAGAGTACTCATTTCATTCGTTATTTTATTCTTTGTATCGTTGATCATCTATACGATTATGCGAAGTCTTCCGACTTCTTATGTCGAAACCATGGCCAGGGAGCTATCCATGCGGCCCGGTGCAAAAAGCTATGACCAATGGCTGGCTCAGCTGAGCGCGATGTACGGGTTGGATGTGGGTGTCCTTCAGGGTTACTTCATGTGGTTTAAAGAAGCGATCGTGGGTAATTTCGGAGATTCATGGGCATACAACGTTCCCGTTACACTGAAATTCTCCCAGGTCATTTGGGATTCATTTACACTGGGTTCAATCTCCTTTATCCTGCAGATTATCATTGCCGTCCCATTGGGAATTATCGCTGCAAGAAAGCAGTACAGCAAAGCAGACTATGCGGTTACCTTTTTTGCCCTTCTGGGTATTTCACTTCCGACATTCTTCTTTGCAACCGTTCTGAAATTAATCTTTTCTGCATGGCTTGGCTGGTTCGACCTGTATGGAAAAGTAGGAAGGTTTCATGAACAGCTGGATGCCATGGGCAAATTTTTGGATGTGGCCTCCCATTATGTCCTTCCGGTCATGACGCTCACCATCATCAGTGTGGGCAGCCTGATGCGTTATACGCGCACCAATATGCTGGAAGTACTGAACTCGGACTTTATCCGGACAGCCCGGGCCAAAGGGCTTCCAGAGAAAAAAGTCATCAACTATCATGCCTTCAGAAACACCCTTATTCCTCTTGTCACCATATTGGGCGGTTCATTGCCCGGTTTGTTCGCAGGAGCAATGATTACCGAAACCCTTTTTCAAATACCCGGCATAGGGTACACCTCGTACCTGGCCATTCGAAGCGGAGATATTCCGTTCACGATGTTTTACATGACCTTTATGGCAATTTTAACGCTGCTTGGAACGTTAATTGCGGATATCCTGTATGCGGTGGTGGATCCCCGTGTCAGAATCAGCTGATGAAAGCAGTTGTTTTTCACTTGATATTTACCGGTGCAGCTGCCGTTGATATAGGAGGTTAGGTTGTGGATAGCAAAGATTATCAGGATAGCAGAAATTCTGCAGAAGTAGTTGAAAATACATCAGCCAATGTGCATGTCAGTTCATCGTCGGATTTGGGGGATGAACAAAGGGTTAAGGTATTATCGCCGGGAATGCTGGTTATTAAGCGTTTCATCCGAAACAAGCTGGCCATTGTCGGCTCGATCATTATTCTGTTCATGTTTGTCTTTTCCTTTATTGGTGGTCTGATCACCCCTTACGGAGAAACTGAAGTGTTTACGCATGTGGGCTCCATGTCCAAGGAATATGCCAGTGTCACCCAGAATGTTGAGTTCAGGTTTACCGTAGCCGATGGCAAGGAATACAGCAACGGCGCCCATTCCAAATTCATTCTGGCCAAGAATAAGGGAGAAGCCTTTTTCAGTTATGATGACATCGAATATACCATTGTACAGGAAGGTGAAGAATTCTTCCGCATCACGGGGATGACTCCGGTAGCCGATGTTACTTTCTTCAAAGGACTGTTCAGCGTAGATTCGCTGGAAGGCCATATGGTTTCGCAAGGCGTTCAGGATAGCGTATTTTCAGCTTTGGAAACGGGAAAAACGCAATTTGAAGCCGAGGGAGATACCTATGCGCTTCAAAAAGTAGGCAGGAATTATACACTTGCCAAACTGGACAATGTCGCCATTGAATCCATGCTGATCATTGATCCGGCAAGCCCGGATCTGAATGTGGATTATGATTTCAAATATGCCGCCGAAAAAATACTGCAGAGCGGCCATAATGAGAAATTCTTTGTGAATGGCATGAACTTTGAGATGGAAGTTGAGGAGGATACGGCCTACATCTACAACACAGACACATCGGAAAAAACGCTTTATGCCGTCGTTTCCGATCTGGCCATCCAGCCCAAATCATCGGATATCTTTCTATCTATCGATTTCAAGGCCGAAATACAGCATGCCATTGCCAACGAGCTGGAATCCTTTACGTTTACCGGTGATGATGGCACCGAGTCGTTATATACCATCACCCGCGTGAACAATATGTATACCATTAAAACAGAAATGCCCACGCACCTGATTACGATGCACGAGGCCCCTTCGTCAAGGCACTGGCTTGGCACCGACACCCACGGCATGGATGTTATCACCCGTCTGATGTACGGTGGGAAAATATCGCTTGTCATTGGCTTTATCGTTGTGCTGCTGGAAACAATCCTGGGGGTTATTCTTGGAGGGATATCGGGTTATTTCGGCAAATGGGTGGACAGCCTGATCATGCGTGTTGTGGATATCTTCAACTGCATTCCCTTCTTACCGCTGATGATCATTTTAGGGTCGGTGATGGATGAACTGGATGTGGATCCACAGGTGCGTATTTATTATCTGATGCTTGTGATGGGCCTGATGAACTGGCCGGGCATTGCCAGAATGGTTCGCGGCCAAATCCTTTCACTGCGGGAGCAGGAGTTTATGATTGCAGCAGAGGCCACAGGCTTAAGGGTCTCAAAGCGTATTTTCAAGCATCTGATCCCCAATGTCATTCCGCAGCTGATTGTTTTGGCGACGATGGGAATCGGAAGTATCATCCTGTACGAATCGGTGCTCAGCTTCTTAGGCCTGGGTGTAAAATTCCCATTTGCCTCATGGGGGAATATCATCAGTGATGTGACCACCGCTTATGAGATGACGAATTTCTGGTTTGTTTGGATACCTGCCGGAACATTGATATTGCTGACGGTGCTGGGGTTCAACTTTATTGGGGACGGGCTGCGTGACGCCTTTGATCCGAAGATGAAAAGGTAGGGTGTGAATGATGGAAAACAAAAAGAAGGATAAGGCAGGTTCCGAAAAATTAGGAAAAACTTCAATCAAGAAGATAAATTATATCTCCTCGAAAGAATCCAGAAGGATATCACGGGAGAATTGGAAAATCACCCGTGAGCTGGAGAAGAAATTTAAAAGGAAAAATGTGCCCGAAAGTGAATATACCGCTGAAATGCGAAACACGGACAACGTGGTGGAATTTGATAACCTGCACACCTATTTCTTTACCGACATCGGAACGGTAAAAG
This sequence comes from Bacillota bacterium, assembly GCA_023426765.1. Taxonomy (GTDB): domain Bacteria; phylum Bacillota; class Clostridia; order DSM-8532; family DSM-8532; genus JAAYJG01. The sequence continues at coordinate 17,721 of JAEZBW010000119.1, read as the reverse complement.
CGGTGGATGGGGTTACCTTTGATGTGCCGCTGGGAAAAACCGTGGGAATTGTGGGCGAGTCGGGCTGCGGAAAGTCTGTTACAAGCCTTTCGCTGATGCAGCTGCTGCAAAGGCCTCAGGGGCAGATTGTCAAGGGTGAGATACGCTTTAACGGCGGTGATTTTGTTTATGATATCGCAAAAACCCCCATCGATGCGATGACGAAGATTCGCGGAAACAACATATCGATGATCTTCCAGGAGCCGATGACCAGCCTGAACCCGGTCTTCCGCATAGGTGCGCAGGTGGATGAAATCCTCGAACTGCACGGCAAAGGGATGACAAAGGAAGACATTAAAAACCGAACCATTGAAATGCTGAACATGGTTGGGATCGCGAATGCGGAAGGGGTATATAAAATGTTTCCCCACGAATTGTCGGGCGGAATGCGCCAGAGGGTGATGATTGCCATGGCCCTGGCCTGCAACCCGCGTCTTGTCATTGCCGACGAACCCACCACCGCGCTGGATGTTACCATTCAGGCCCAAATCTTGGACCTGTTAAGACACCTGAAGGAAAAAACCAACAGCAGCATCATGCTGATCACCCACGATCTGGGGGTTATCGCTGAAATGGCTGATTATGTTGTGGTGATGTATGCAGGCAGAATTGTTGAAAAAGGGACTGCACATGAAATCTTCCATCAGCCTTCCCATCCCTATACCCTTGGCCTGATGGCCAGCAAGCCTGTTGTCAATAAGCGCGTCGACAGGCTGTACAGCATACCGGGTAAGGTGCCAAACCCCATTAACATGCCCAATTACTGCTACTTCAAGGACAGATGTGAATATTGCATAGAAGCCTGTAACGGTGCGTATCCGCCGGAAACTTACCTGACAGAAACGCACATGGTCACCTGTTACCGTTTCATGCAGGCAAAGGAGGCCCAAAATGACTGAAACAAGGGAAATGGTTCACAACCAGAATAACGCCGGAAGCAGCGAATACCTGCTTGAGGTGAAAAATCTGAAAAAATATTATCCGATAAAAACCGGGATATTCCAATCTGTAAAGGGCAGCGTGAAGGCGATTGATGATGTCAGCTTTAAAATAAAACGGGGAACCACGATGGGCCTTGTAGGGGAATCCGGCTGCGGCAAAACAACCGTGGGGAAGACCATTCTGCGCCTGGTGGATAAAACGGACGGAGAAGTGTTGTTTGACGGCATGAACATATTTGATCTGGATAACCGGAAATTGCGGGCGATACGTCCAAGGATACAGATCATTTTTCAGGATCCCTATTCCAGCCTGTCACCGCGTTTGCCTGTGGGTGAGATTATCGGTGAAGCTGTTCGTGACAACAACCTGGTGCCAAAAGACCAGTTTGAGGATTATATAACCAGGATCATGCTGGACTGCGGCTTGCAGCCTTACCATAAGGATCGCTACCCCCATGAATTTTCAGGGGGGCAAAGACAGAGAATATGCATTGCGAGGGCGCTGGCCCTGAATCCTGAATTCATTGTATGCGATGAACCGGTATCGGCCCTGGACGTGTCCATTCAGGCGCAGATCATCAATCTGCTGAAGGAATTACAGGAAAAATACAAGCTGACCTACCTGTTCATCTCCCATGACCTTTCGGTGGTGGAGCATATTTCTGATACCGTAGGTGTTATGTACCTTGGTAACATGGTTGAATTTGCAGATAAGGAAGCTATCTTTAAGAACCCGCTGCATCCGTATACGAAAGCTTTGTTCAGCGCCATTCCGGTACCCGATCCGGATGTAAAGATGAACCGGATCATCCTGGAAGGGAACATCCCCTCACCGGCAAACCCGCCAAAAGGCTGCAAGTTCCATACCCGCTGCAACGCCTGCATGGAAAAGTGCAAAACCATCGAGCCGACGCCTGTTGAGGTAGAAAAAGGCCACACAGTAGTCTGTCACCTGTATTGAGTCACTGTGTGAGTTGCTGGGACGGTTCAAATTGGCTCAAATAATAAGTAAACGTAGAAGATAGATAAGGATAAAATCTGGAAAGACAAATTCTTCTTGACATCGGAACAGGATATCAAACCTGAAGCCACAAGGTAAATGAGGATGAAGCAAAAAAAAGATTTTGAAGATGACGGCAGAGTCATCGCAAATATGAATATCGAGGGCACCCCATGGTATGTTGCCGATGAGGTTAAAAACGGGGCCACTTCGCAGGTTCACACAACCCCAACCCGTAAGGAAACGTTTCATCTGATTAAGGGTGCCCTTACAGCCGGATTGATGATTGGGTTCATTTTTGTAGCGGCTTTTTTAATCTTTATCCTTTTTTGTACGCAAATATGGCTTCGATAAAGGATTCACATGGAAAAGAAGGTTCGAAAAAAGGGATATGAAAGGCATTTGGTGCCTTGTCCAAGCTGCGGAAAGGACATTCTGTATCACATGACCCAGTGTCCTTTTTGCAAAAAAACCATTTCTCCTGCTGGATATCAACCGATGAACCCTGATCAGCAACGAAAAGTCAAGCTCGTTCTGACAGTAGTTCTATTTATTATTGTTGGTATATTACTGTTATTTGTCAAATGGAAGGGAACACTTTGACAGGTTGGTACGATGTGGTATATAATGCCCATAAATTTATTTTATGGGTTTTGTTATGCCCTGAACAACCGGCAGACATTGCTTTAAGTTAATTTGAATCGCACCCTTTAACCCTGGAGGATGTAAATGAGCAGAAAAGTACCATTAACTGAACTGAATTTGCGAATGGACGCTTTCCGGACCAGAATGCTGGAGGTTGATCCCAACTGGCGTCTGGCAGTTGTCATCAGTAAGATCAACCAATACTATTTAACCGGAACCATGCAGGACGGTATGCTGTTAATCCCACGGGACGATCAGGCGCAATTCTGGGTCAGGCGCAGCTTTCAAAGAGCTTCAGATGAATCACTGTTTCCGTTCATCCAACCAATGGAAAGCTACAGGGATGTTGCCCAGGCTTTTGGTGGTTTCCCACCGGAGGTATACCTGGAAACCGAGTTTGTTCCATTGGCGATGCTGCAGCGCATTCAGAAATATTTTCCCTTTCAGACCGTAAAATCGGTAGAACCTGTTATTGCCGCGGTCAGGGCAGTAAAAAGTGAATATGAACTTGCTTTGATGCGGGAATCAGGACGGATTCACCAAAAAGTGCTGGAACAGAGAGTACCTGAAATACTCCGGGAGGGAATGAGCGAAGCAGAGCTTGCTTCACAGCTGTATTCCATCCTGATACAGGAAGGCCATCAGGGTGTTTCGCGATTCGGCATGTTTGATACCGAAATGTTACTGGGACACATCTGCTTTGGAAAAAGCTCCATTTATCCCACCTACTTTAACGGGCCTGGCGGGAATTACGGGATGGGCCCTTCCATTCCCTCGTTTGGAAGCCGGGAAAACCGGCTGAAAAACGGTGACCTGGTTTTCATTGATATAGGCTGTGGTGTGGAGGGGTATCATACCGATAAGACCATGACCTATGTGTTCGGAAGGGAATTGCCCGAAGAAGCCATACAGGCTCACCTTGAATGTGTTCAAATACAAAACCGGATTGCTGGAATGCTGAAGCCCGGTGCTACCCCCGAGTCGGTATATAAAACGATCATATCCAGCCTGGACGCAGACTTCCTGCGTAATTTCATGGGCTTTGGCAGTCGCCGGGTAAAATTCCTGGGTCATGGAATCGGTTTGCTGATCGATGAAATCCCGGTAATAGCCGAAGGGTTCCGGGAACCGATGCAGGAGGGAATGGTATTCGCCCTTGAGCCTAAAAAAGGGATTGAAGACATTGGTATGGTAGGCATTGAAAACACCTTTATTGTGACGGTAAATGGGGGAGAATGCATCACAGGAAATCACCCCGGGTTGATGCATATATAGAAGGGCAGGCTAACATATCAACATCTAAATAAGAGGATAAGCGTTTGGATAAAATCATTGTAAACGGGATTGAAATAACCATATACAAAAAGAAGATCAAGAATCTTTATATCCGAATTAAACCGCCCCTGGGAGAGGTCTGTATATCCGTTCCCCAGTGCATGAGCCTTGGCCAGATCAAGCAATTCGCCAATAGCAAAATAGAATGGATAATCGCACACAGAGAAAACATTGGAAAACAACCGTTACAGCCTGACTTGTCCTATGTTTCCGGAGATTTAATACCGTATCACGGTAAATATCTTAAACTCAGCATAATTCACTCAAAGAGAACATATATCGATATTAACCAGGAGGAAATACAACTATATATACGGGATAACAGCACGGCAGAACAGAGGGAAAAAGTGCTGAATAATTGGTACCGCTGTGCAATGAAGCAGGAAGCCGACGAAATGGTTGAAAAGTGGCAGAAAATGATTGGTGTCCGGGCGTCCGGTGTAGGCATCAAGAATATGAAAACCCGTTGGGGCACCTGCAATGTTAAAACGGGGAAGATATGGCTGAGCCTCAGGCTGATACAGAAAGCTCCGCATTTTCTGGAATATGTGGTTGTTCATGAATTGGTTCATCTGCTTGAAAAAAGCCATAACCAGGTTTTCAAGGGATATATGGATCGGTTTCTGCCCCGGTGGAGAGCAATCCGGAAGGAACTGAACACAGGGTTATGACCCTTCCCGGACGGGAACGATACGAATGATATATGAAATCAGAAGAAAATCTTTGCAGAACAAAGGGTTGCCTGTATAGACTTTCTGGAGTTTGACAGGCGGAGGAGGAGAAAACATGAGTGGAGATACGAATACCCGGTTGGGGCACAGGATGTCGGAAATGACGCTGACCATACTGGATCAGAGAGGGCTTCCGCTTCAAAATCAAAAAGTCGGTGTTCAGCAGAAAAACCATGGCTTTTTATTCGGAGGCGCCATGTTTGATGCAGTTCCGCTGGCGAATGACGAACTTTCAGGCCGGAAAAAGGAAGCATCCGAAAAGGTCATGAATGATTTCCTTGGACTATTCAATTTTGTCACTTTACCATTTTATTGGGGAAGGTTTGAACCACAAAAGGGAAAACCCGATACTCAACGATTGAAAAAGGCGGCAGAATGGTTAATTGCAAAAAATTGTATCCTGAAAGGACATCCGCTATGCTGGCATACGGTTTGTGCTCCATGGCTGATGGAAATGACCAATAAAGATATCCTTACAACGCAGTTGAATCGTATCCGCCGGGATGTCACCGACTTCGCCGGATTTATTGATATTTGGGATGTCATCAATGAAGTGGTCATCATGCCGATATTTGATAAATATGATAACGGTATTACCCGCATCTGCAAGGATTTAGGCCGCATCCGTCTGGTACGTGAAGTATTTCATGCAGCCAAAAAGGCAAATCCCGGTGCAACGCTGCTGCTGAATGATTTTGAAACATCAGAATCCTACGACATTCTGGTGGAAGGCTGTTTGGAGGCGGGAATCCCGATTGATGCCATCGGCATACAATCTCACATGCACCAGGGATATTGGGGTGTGGAAAAAACACTGGAAATCATTGAACGGTTCTCCCGTTTCAGGCTGCCGATTCATTTCACCGAAAATACGATTGTTTCAGGTCATATCATGCCCGCCCATATCGTCGACCTGAATGATTATGTTGTTGATTCATGGCCGACAACCCCCGAAGGGGAGGAAAGACAGGCAAGGGAAATCGTGACGCATTATAAAACACTGTTTGAGCATCCGATGATAGAATCCATTACCTACTGGTCGTTTGTGGATGGCGGCTGGCTGGGTGCCCCATCAGGCTTCCTGCGCGCGGACGGCAGCCGGAAACCGGTATACACAGAGATGGAAAAGCTGATCAAGGGTGAATGGTGGTCAGGGCTTCAGGAATATATTACCGACGAGGCAGGAAATATTCAGGTTAAAGGCTTTGTTGGGCAGTATGATATAGCATGTGAAGCAGGCCGGGCTTCGTTCAGACTGGAAAAGAACAATGCCGGCAATGCCGAGATCCATTTGGCATCATAAAAAATCCCCGCCTCTGAAATCATCTTTTCAGAAAACAAGGCGAGGTTGTCATTGTTATGAAAATGTTACCATGAGTGCAGCGAATGTCATCCTGAATGTAATGAAGGATCTATAGAATACAAGACTACTTATGAGATCCTTCACTTCGCTCAGGATGACAGCTTTACTTTTATTCATGGAGCACTGTATGCGTAGAAATTCTGAGCGTCAAGCAGCTTTGTGTTTTATGCCTGGTCAGGTGCGCTTTTTCCTTCCCGCCAGTGCTTCCGGCATAAAGAGATGTAACTTTCATTTCCGCCAATTTGGATCTGTTCGCCTTCATACACAGGCCTTCCATTCAGAAGCCGGGTGTTCATGATTGCTTTTTTTCCGCACCAGCAGATGGTTTTAATCTCTTCAATACTATCTGAAAAGGCCAGCAGCGCTTCACTGCCGGGAAACAGGTTTCCCTTGAAATCGGCCCTCAGGCCATAGGCAATAACGGCAATGTTTAATTCATCAACGATGGTACAAAGCTGTAATACCTGCTGCTTTGAAAGAAACTGTGCTTCATCGACAAGAACGCAGTGAATGGGGGATTCACTCTGCTTTTCCTGGATGGCCTTTAGCAGATCGGTCTCAGAATTGATCAGGATTGCATCGCCTTCAAGCCCGATTCGCGAACGAACCCTGGCGGTGTTTTCCCGGTTATCAATAGCCGGTTTGAACAGGACGACGGTTTGTCCCCGCTCTTCATAATTATACTTTACCTGCAGCAGTTGTGTGGTTTTCCCCGCATTCATTGCTGAATACCGAAAATATAGTTTTGCCATGATAAACCTCCGGTTGAAAAGAAACTAAGAAATTCAATATTAAAGCCAGTTGCTTTCTTCAGATCGACAAGCCTGGTATTTCCGATCAGATCCAGTACGCTGCAGGTTTGCATGGTATCCCTCAATTCCACGAAGATGATTCAGCAAATGCAAACCTATAGTATTTCAAATATTCTACCATAATATTATTTAGTTTACCATATTCCAGATTTCGTTGAATTCGATAAAAAGGATTGATTCAAAGGCTCAGATACAATATAATCTATATGGAGAATATTCCGAGATGTAATAAAAATATCTATTTCGACATAAAACAACTAATCTCATCGGTTTGGGTACACAGCTTCACTGTCAAATGCTGAATAGTATATATAGAATGGGAAAGCATGATGCTTGTCAGGTTGTCCCTGAAGCTTTTTGGCCATCATGGAATGAGGATTAGGTTTCGATGAATGAGTTTTTCAATATGCTTCTGATGGAGCACACCCCTTTTCTTCTGATTGAAGACGGGGTTGTGGTCGATGCCGGTGAAATGCTTCTCGACAATTTGGGCTATCAGCGTGAAGAGCTTGTCGGGGTTAATGAACTTGAAGTTCTTGACATGTTCGTCGGGAAGAGCAATCATATGCTTTCATCAGAGGTTCAAAGCCCCTATCTGTTATCCACCAAAGACGGGGAAGCTGTTTTCTTTAATGTATATTTCAGCGAACACGTCAGCAGTCATCAACGCTTATATATCTTCCAAAAGAAAGAGAGCCTCTCCGGCAAGCATGACCTGAATATCATCCACCAGCTGATCTCAAACAGCCCGTTTGGCATGGCTGTCTTCAGTGTACCCGATATTGTTCTTCTGAACGCAAACCAATCCTGGCTGAATCGTCTGGACGAACCCTTTAACAGAAAGGAAGAAAGCCTGGGAAAGCATATCAGTGAAATTATGACAGGGTGGAAGGACAGCGTTTTTGAAAATATCTGGACCACCGTATTAACCTCGGGCAAGGCCTGCCACATGCCGGAGTACCGGTACAGCGGCCTGAAGAAGGGGATATCCTTCTGGAACATTTCTCTTACCCCCATATATGAGGAAGGTCGGCTTACTTACTTCGTTGAGGTTACCTATGATGTTACTGAAACCGTGATGAACCGGAATAAGATTAAAATGCAGAAGGATCAGCTGTTCAAGCAGTTCCAGCAGTTTGAGACCGTCGTGGAAAACATGTCCGATGCCCTGTTCATCATCTATCCCGATTACAGCGCGGTATCCCTGAACCAGGAAGCGCATGCAATCAAGCACCTGTTTAACAATTTCCAGTACAAGGGCGATACCCCAAGGGATATCCGATATTTCGACTCTCAAAATAATCACATCCCCTTTCATGAGCTGCCTGTTTTCAAGCTGCTGAAGGGCGAACAACTGAAAGCTTTCAGAGCCACCGTTAAAACAGCGGATGCCATGCACCATTTCAGTATCAGCGGAAGGCCGGTATATGACGACCACAAGAATATATACTTCTCCATCGTCTGTATCCGGGATGTCACCACGCAGGTGAATCAGGACAACTATATCCTCAAGGTTGAAAAGGAAAAGAAAGAGTATCTGGAAAGGGTCATCGCCATCAAGGATGATTTTTTAACCCTGGTTTCCCATGAATTCAAGACACCTTTGACGGTTATCGGTACGGCCATACAGGCGCTGGAGCTTTTTTGCGGATCGGAGTTGAGCGACAAGGCCAGACGCTATATTTCAACCATCAAGCAGAATTCACTGAGGCAGCTGCGGCTGGTATCAAACCTTTTGGACATCACCCGGGGTACGGCCGACCAGATTCGCATGTATAAAAGAAATATCGATATTGTTTCCATTACACGGATGATCACCGACTCTGTAAAAATCTATGCCGCGCAAAAAAACCTTCAGCTTTCCTTCGACACCAACATCGAAACAAAGCTGTTTTACATTGATGATGAGAAATATGAGCGGGTTATTTTAAATATCCTTTCCAATGCAATAAAGTTTACACCGAAAGGCAAAAGCATCCGTGTAAATCTGCTTTATGAAGACGGATATGTGAACATTTCCGTGAAGGACGAGGGGGTTGGCATTCCAAAGGAGAAACTGAATGTCATCTTCGAAAGGTTCGGCCAGGTGGACAACAGCCTCTCCCGTCAGGCAGAAGGAAGCGGAATCGGGCTATACCTGGTGAAAATGTTTGTGGAGAAAATGGGAGGGAGCATTACGGTTACGAGTATGCCCTATGAGGGAACAACTTTTCAGATTCGCCTGCCCGACAGGCCGATGGAAGCCTTCACAAAGGACAATGAGTATGGAGAAGTGGATAACAAGAGAATCATTTCCATGATGAATATAGAATTCTCAGATATTTACCTGTCAAAGCAGTAGCATAACAGTACGAAGTGTGTTCTTAGGAGCCGGCTCGGGTTACCCGAAGGCTCTCCTTTCGTCACCTGAATCACCTATTGCTCTCCTGGGGTGCGAACTGTAACAAGGAAGGCTCTGAGGCCTTGTTTACAGGGTTCATTTGCTTGCGCAATTCTGTCCATTAAGTTATGATAATGGTTAGGAAAATCATCATTCCATGAACAGCATCGGGTTAAAACAGCTTATTCCAACCCGATAGAAAGGAACACCAATGATAAGGAAACTTTTTGCAGCCGTCTTATGTTTTGTTGTACTTCTTTCAGTCACAGCCTGCAGTAAAATTACAACACCCAATTCTGGCGGCGGCCCGGCGAGTTATACCGAATATCAGCTGCGAAAGCCCCAAAAGGGGGATACGGTGGCTGTCTTTACAACCGCTGAGGGAATCATTAAAATCAGATTGTTTCCCGAAGAAGCTCCCCGTACGGTGGAGAATTTTGTCCGGCATGCCAGGGATGGGTATTACAATGGAGTCACCTTCCACCGTGTTATCAATGATTTTATGATTCAGGGCGGCGACCCGCTCGGAACGGGAAACGGCGGCGATAGTATCTGGGGCACCCCGTTTCGGGATGAGTTCAGCACGAAGCTGTACAATTACCGCGGAGCCCTTTCGATGGCCAATTCCGGTGATGATTCCAATGGAAGCCAGTTTTTTATCGTTCAGAAAAAATCTATAAACAATCAAGAGATAGAATACATGGAGTATTACCACTACCTCGATGAAGTTGTGGCAAAATATCAGGAACTTGGCGGAACCATGTGGCTGGATAACCACCATACGGTTTTTGGTCAGGTGTATGAGGGCATGGATGTGGTGGATAAGATCGCGTCACTTCCGGTAAAGGACCCGGATTCCGGCGAACCGGAGAGTGATATCATCATTGAAAAAATAGAAATCCAGACCATAGAATAGAAAACCCTATCTTCCGGTATGGGGGTACAGAATGAAAAAGAAAAAAATCAGGTTTTTAATCTTCTTGACAATTGGCCTGGCAGGAATTCTGGATACGATCCTTGTCAGGGCTTTCGTGCAGGGGATGGATTTGGGAACCCTGCTTCCTGCAGTTATCGGAGCGGTGCTCATCCTTTTTGCCTTTAAGCCTTTCTGGGAGAAATATCTTGAAAAGGTACATCCGGTGGCAAAAAAAATTGTCTACTGGGCGTTTTTACTTTTTCTTGTGGTATTTGTCGTGGCAGAAGGCTGTATTATTCTTGGGAGCATTTATACGCCCACCCCGGCAACCCAACCCGGATATGTCATCGTTCTGGGAGCGGGGATCAAAGAGGACGGAAGCCCCACGCTGTCACTGGTGAATCGTTTGGAGCGGGGGATTGTCTATGCGGCGGAACACCCGGATTCAAAAATTATCGTTTCAGGGGGCCAGGGGAGCAACGAACCCATGCCCGAGGCACAAGCGATGGCGCAATATCTGAAAAACGGCGGAGTGAATCCTGAAAGGATTATTATCGAGGACAAATCCACCAGTACCATGGAAAACTTTCAATATTCGAAGGCCTTGATCGGGGAACAGAAGGAGATTGCTTTTATCACCAATGATTTTCATGTTTTCCGAGCCTGTATTCTGGCCCGGAGGAATGGCTTTAAAGCATATGGATATGGAACGCCGACACCGGGAATCGTATTGGTGAACAGCTACCTGAGAGAATTTTTCGCGCTGATGAAATCGATGGTGCTTGATTATTAAATGAAAAAACCGGGAATCAACCCTTCCCGGTTTCCTTTACCCTTTCCTTCATTAAAGTGTCCAGAATTTCTGAATAGATCAGCTGCGGTGAATTTGTCCAGTTCCTGCAGATATTCCGCGCTTCTTCCCGGGAACCGGCCGCCAGCTTCACTTCTATTAATGAAAAGTCATTCTCCCGGATTTTACAGGTGACCGTATAAGAGTTTTCATCGTCGGGCATATAGTCGGCCGTAATAAAGGTTTCCATGCGGATGTTTTTACGGATGGAGCGGATACTTTCTTCAAGGCGCTTTTTCAAACCCGCCGGCAGTATGGACTGAAACATATCCAACACCCGCAGGCCATTGTCATTGATTTCATAATACTGCCCGCCTTGCCCGTTTCGAATGGTCAGCAGCCCTTCTTCAAGCAGATCGCTTAAATACTGCTGAAAAAAGAAATAGTTCATAAACCTGTTTTCCAGGATAATTTTCACCAACTGGATGCTGCCAACCGGCATCTCCATTTTCCGGATTAAATATAGAATAAATATTTTGTTTTCAGCAATTTCCGAGGGTTCATCCATTGAAAACATAAATCCTCCAGAATGGGGTTGAATTAAAGTTCGGGGCCGTCCCGGAAGCAGTATATGCACAAAAGTGAATTTACGAAATGCAGTCATACTGGTTTCTGGCCCTGGAAGCCCGGTGCTGTATATAAGCTTGTTTCTCCGGGCGGTCTCCCGGGAACGGAATTATTATAACACAGGCAAACATGAATTGGTATCCCCGTGAAAAAGTCACTTGTGGACAGGCCTGAATAATGATATATTTGTAACGTAATCCCAGAAATTCAATACAGTGCGCCAAAACGCGAGCGCTTTTGCGCTTTCTGCACAGCAAAACATCGTTTTTTGTTGTGAATTGCGTGTTTTTGTGAAACCGGTTCATAACCGTCTTTGATTGTTAGGAACGGTCTGCGGGTATTTCATACACGAATGCATTGCAGACTGAAAGCTTAATTCCGGCAGACAGCCTGCCGATGAAAGGTATGGAAGCCTTTTGGAGCAGACAGCACGAAATGCCGGATTGGTGGATAATCGTATGAGAAAAGTGTTGTTTTCAACTGTAGCAGGTTTATTCATGTGGCTGTTCTTCTCCTTTGGCGTACTGGCAGAGGAGTCAGCCTCCTATCAAAGCCTCCGCATTCAGTTCAGCGGCGGAACAAGAGAAGTCAGGGTTGTCCGTGTGGACATGAAAGACCCTCTGTATCGTGCTGAAGTCGTTTTGGCCGATCAGCAGATTGGTAAAACCGAATCTTTCTTAACCCTGACCAAACAACCCGCAGATAACGAAACCGAAGTTATTGCCGCCATTAATGGCGCATTTTTTAATGCCTATTCGGACAATCAGCCGGCGGGAAACCTGCAAATCCGTGGAAGAACCGCCTATATCAGCAATTCAGGTACCTCCGTCGGTTTCGCAGCCGATAATTCCATCCGGTTTGCGCATCTTTACACCACAGTTGTCGGTTCAATCAACGGAATGTGGGAATATCCATACAACTGGAGCGTATGGGGAATCAACCAGGTTTACAGCCGTTCAGACGCCAACATTCTGTATACACCCGACTTTGGAAGTCAGGTGGATGCAGGGAAGAAAACCGCTATTATCATTCGCAACAAAAAAGTAACTGAAATTAAAAAAGGCATTGTCCCGATCCATAGCGACGGCTATACCCTGGTCTTCGGAGCCGAGGTGTATTCATCCATGTTCAAGGTTGGCGACAGTGTGGATTATAAAGTTCAGTATAATCATATTGATTTCAGCAATGGCGTTCAAAAAGGAGAGCCCGCCGAGTGGTCGGATATCCGCTCAACCCTTGGCGCAGGGCCGCTGCTGGTTCAGAACGGAAAAATCGTTCTGGATGCGAAGAAGGAAGGCTTTACAGACCCCAAGTTTATCGGTGATGCGCAAAGAAGCTTTATCGGCGTCACCAGGGATCAGGTTCTGGTAATGGGAACCGTGTCGGGCGTAGATCTGAAGGAGCTTGCTGAAATCCTTGTCAAACTGGGCATACAGGATGGCATGAACCTGGATGGAGGCGCATCCTCCGCACTCTGGTTCAAAGGCCAGACCGTCACCGAACCAAGCAGAAAGATCAGCAATGCCATTGTTATTACAAGAAGGAAAACCCGCCCCATCAGGCTTCAGTTAAATGGCACCGAACTGTTTTTGGATACCGGACCCTATTATGAAAACCAGACTACGATGGTTCCAATGCGCGGTATTATGGAGGCGCTTGGTGCGCAGGTGGGATGGGATTCGGGTTCAGGCACCTTGTGGGCGATGAAGGGTGATACCCGGGTGGAAATGTGGAATGGAAGCGATACGGTCAGGGTCAATGGTGTTGAGGAGAAACTTCTCGCGCCCTGCAGGGTTATATATAACCGTACCCATGTACCCGCCAGATTTGTAACACAAATCTTTGGCGGCACGGTGGAATTTGACTCTGAACGGAACATGGTGATCATGACGCTTGAAAATGCCGATCCGGAGGAACTGTTTAATAAAGCTGTTCTGGCCTATGAGAAAGGAAACCACACCGAAGCGGTTGAACTGTTTTTAAATGTGCTTGAAGACAACCCCGGCCATGCGGGTGCAGCCTTAAAGCTGGCAAAGCACTATGCGGCGGAAGGGGATCAGCGCAAAGCAATCCTCTGGTATGAGAAATATCTTACGATTCAAACAAAGGATTACGATGTGTGGAATTCCCTGGGATGGGCATATGCAACCCTGAGCGAGCTGCCGAAGGCCATGGAGATATTTCAGATGCTCACCCGTGAAAAACCCGATGCCGCCGCTTATTGGATGGCTCTTGGCGACATTTATGCCCATTATCAGATACAGGATACGGCGAAGGCAAAACAATGCTATCAAAAAGCATTGTCCTGTGCCACCTCCGAAAGCCAGAAGCAAAGCTTGCAGGCCAGGCTGAACAAGCTGTCCTGACAAAGTTTCTTAAGGCTTTTCCGTGCTGTCCCATCACTTGACATCGCATTATAATCCCTTATAATTAGGATATCATTTAACGTGTATTCATATGAAGAGGAGTGAAAGAATGTCGGGAACAATCACCGAAAAAATACTGGATAAGCATATCGTCGAAGGGGAACGAAAAAGAGGAGCGGAGGTCGCACTTCACATTGACAATACGCTGACGCAGGATGCAACCGGAACCATGGCGTATCTGCAATTTGAGGCTATCGGCATGGACCGCGTTCAAACCCAGTTTTCAGTCAGCTTTGTCGATCATAATACCCTTCAGACCGACTATAAAAACGCCGATGATCATCGCTTTCTGCAATCTGTTGCACAGCGGTACGGGCTCTATTTTTCCAGACCAGGGAATGGCATCTGCCATCAATTGTTCCTCGAAAGGTTCGCCCGTCCCGGTAATACTTTGATAGGATCGGACAGTCATACGCCCACTGCGGGAGGCATCGGCTGCTTCGCCATGGGTGCGGGAGGACTGGATGTGGCTTGTGCCATGGCAGGCGCTCCGTTTCGGATCAAATATCCTCAGATTGTTGGGGTTCGTCTTTCAGGCAAGCTGCAGCCATGGGTTTCAGCCAAGGATGTCATTCTTGAGGTGCTCAGGCGCATTGATGTAAAGGGCGGCGTGGGCAAAGTGCTGGAATACTGCGGCGAAGGCGTGAAAACCCTCAGTGTTACCGACCGTGCCACCATTACGAACATGGGGACTGAAACCGGCTGTACCACCAGTATTTTTCCCAGCGATGAAATTACGAAAGCCTTCATGGAAAGCCAGGGCAGGGGAGAACAATGGGTTGAACTGCTGCCCGATTCCGACGCGGTTTATGATGAAATCATGGAAATTGATCTCAGCACCCTCGAACCCATGGTTGCCATGCCGCACAGCCCCGGGAATGTTAAAACCGTAAGGGAAGCTGGAAAAATAAAGGTGGATCAGGTGGCTATCGGCTCCTGTACAAACTCCTCGCTTCGGGATTTAAAGGTAGTTGCAAACGCACTGAAGGGACGGACGGTACATACCGGTCTGCATGCGACGATCAGCCCGGGTTCCCGGCAGGTGGTAGAACACCTGGCAGACAGCGGAGAATATCTTGAACTGGTCCGGTCAGGGGTCAGAATCATGGAAAACGCCTGCGGCCCCTGCATCGGTATGGGCTGCGCACCAAACTCGGGTGCGGTTTCAGTCAGAACCTTCAACCGGAATTTCAAGGGAAGAAGCGGCACCGCGGATGCAGATGTTTATCTGGTCAGTCCGGAAGTTGCCGTAGCTACCGCTATCAATGGCTACCTGTCCGATCCGAGGGAGCTTGGCGAGTTCCCGGAAATTAAAATGCCCGATCAATTCTTTGTGAATGACAATATGATCCTGAAACCGCTGCCGCAGCAGGAAGCTATGGCAGTTGAAATCGTGCGGGGGCCAAATATTGCTCCGCTGCCCGTTTTTCCTCCGCTGCAGGACACTCTTTCGGGGAAGGCATTGATCAAGGTGGAGGATAACATTACAACCGATCACATCATGCCCGCAGGTGCAAAAATACTGCCCCTTCGAAGCAATATTCCTGAAATTTCGAAATATGTATTTGAAGCGTTGGACAGCCAGTTCCATCATACGGCAAAGGAATGCGGCGGAGGCTTTATCATCGGTGGGGAGAACTATGGGCAGGGCTCCAGCCGGGAGCATGCTGCGCTGGCTCCGAAATATCTTGGCGTGAAGGCGGTCATTGTAAAATCCTTTGCCCGTATTCATCTGGCCAATCTGATCAACTTCGGCATTGTGCCGTTAACCTTTGTGCATCCGGAGGATTACGATCGTATCGAAAAGCTGGATGAGCTTGAGATTGAAATCGGAAATCTGAAGGGGAACTGCACCCTGCGCAACAGGACAAAGGGCGTCACCATCATACTGACTCATACCCTGTCACCACTGGATGCGGTGATTCTGAAGGCTGGAGGAAAGCTTCCATGGATCAAAAAAAGCATGGAGGAAAGGAAATAAAACGAATATGAAGAAGATTATCATGAAAACCCCCCTGGTAGAGATGGACGGAGATGAAATGACCCGTATCATGTGGCAGTTTATTAAGGACGAGTTGCTGCTGCCGTATGTGGATTTAAAAACCGAGTATTACGATCTCGGGCTTGCGCACCGTGATGAAACCGATGACCAGGTCACCATTGACGCAGCAGAGGCGACAAAGAAATACGGCGTGGCTGTAAAATGCGCCACCATCACCCCCAATGCTGCAAGGGTGCAGGAATATAACCTGAAAAAAATGTGGAAAAGCCCCAACGGTACCATCCGGGCCATTCTGGACGGCACTGTTTTCCGCGCTCCGATTCTGGTGGAAGGGATTAAGCCCTCGGTCAGAACCTGGACAAAGCCCATCTGTATCGCGCGTCATGCTTATGGAGATATTTATAAGAATACCGAAATGCGCATTGATAAGCCCGGAAAGGCCGAGCTGGTTTTCACCGGTGAAGACGGAACGGAAACCAGAAGCCTGATCCATGCCTTCGACGGCCCCGGCGTGATCATGGGTATGCACAATGTGGATAAATCCATTGAAAGCTTTGCGCGGGCCTGCTTCAATTACGCATTGGACCAAAAGATGGATTTATGGTTTGCCACGAAGGATACCATTTCGAAAACCTATGATCATCATTTTAAGGATGTATTCCAGGAGATTTTTGATGCAGAATACCAGGAAAGCTTCAAAAAAGCCGGAATTGAATATTTTTATACGCTGATCGACGATGCCGTTGCCCGTGTGATACGCTCTGACGGCGGGTTCGTTTGGGCCTGCAAAAATTACGATGGCGACGTCATGTCCGATATGGTCGCAACTGCTTTTGGCAGTCTTGCGATGATGACATCGGTTCTGGTTTCCCCGGAAGGGTATTATGAATATGAAGCCGCCCATGGAACCGTTCAACGGCACTACTACCGCCACCTTGAAGGGAAACCGACCTCCTCCAATTCCATCGCGACCATTTTTGCCTGGACCGGAGCCTTAAGAAAGCGCGGTGAACTGGATGGTCTGCAGGAGCTGATCGATTTTGCCGACAAGCTGGAAAGGGCTTCAAAAAGAACCATTGAAGAAGGCGTGATGACAGGGGACCTTGCCGCGCTGTCCGAGCTTCCGAACAAGCGGCGTGTCAATACCCTGGAGCTTCTGCAGGAAATCAGAAAACGCCTGGAACAGGAGCTTCAATAAGTAGTTCCGTTGCTCACCGAATGAACATACCGGCACCCAAAAGCCTCGGCTTTCGGGTGCTTTTTCCCTGACGCACACACCCACAAAAAATTACAAAAAAAATTCTAGAAATAACCAAAAAGATGCTTGACAAATGATTTTAATGGCGTATAATGGTAATATAAAGTACATATAGCATCACGCGACTTTCAGTCGATAATAGCAAACCTGTTGAAAAGCAGGGGCGCAAAGCTACAGGGCCTAAAGCGAAAGCAATGGCAGCCTGGCCGCCGAAGTGGGAGTTTTTTGTTTTCAAAAAAACCTTATAAAGGAGATTGAAACCGAAAGTCGTTAACAATCGCATATAGAAGATAAGCGATGAGTGATCTTTTCACCGATAATAGCAAACCTGCTTAAAGGCAGGGACGCAAAGCTATAGGGCCTAAAGCGAAAGCAATGGCAGCCTGGCCGCCGAAGGGAGAGATTTTTCATGAAAAAAATTATCGCTTCAGCTACGGTGGTCCTTCTGATAGTCAT
>JAEZBW010000086.1 GCA_023426765.1 Bacillota bacterium | reverse complement strand
CTCCAACAGGCGGTACAGTAGTGGTGAATGGTATGGAGCATGTGGTGGGAACAGAAATTGTGAACACCGAGGAAGGTGTTACGACGGTTGACTTGTTTGTTGACAATGACGTACTCGAAGAAATAATTAACCAGACTGTTACTGCAGGACAGAACGCAGACTCCGATACCCACACCGGGAATACTGTGGAATTGTCTGTTAAAACAACCAATGCGAACCGGATCACAACGTCGCTGACCGCGGCGATGATGCAGAAGCTGAATGATAACGATTTTGCACTGTTTGTGAATACAAACGATGCGGATTATTTGATACCCGCAGATGGTATCAATTTTGATGAAGTCGCGAAAGCGCTGGGTGTGGACGGAGAGAGCCTTGAGGATATTACGATCGAGATCAGCATCGAGTCGGCAGATGACGAAGTCCTTCAGGAAATAACCGGGCAGGCTGATATCCATGGGTATCAAATCGTCTTCCCACCGGTTCGGTTTACAGTGACGGCCAAGACAAAAACCGCCGATGGTAGTGAAAGGGAAGTGGATGTCTCTGAATTCAATCAGTATGTGGAGCGGATTATGCGGATACCCGAAGGGGTTGATCCCGCTGAAATCACAACCGGTGTTGTCTATAACAACGATGGAACCTTCTCCCATGTACCCACGGAAGTATTTGAAAAAGACGGCGTGTATTATGCGCGTATCAGATCCATGACCAACTCGAGTTATCTGGTCATTTACAATCCGGTTATAGTACCTGCCGTACAAAACCACTGGTCAAGGGAGATCGTCAATGACCTGGCCTCCCGCCTTGTGATACCGAAACCTGAAAGCTTTATGCCGGACAGAGAAATAACAAGGGGTGAGTTCACCGAATACATTGCAAGGGCTATCGGCATATTCCGGACACAATCCGGTAAAACAGCCCAATTCACCGATGTGTTTATGGGCGATGAAATGTCCGACGCCATCGCGCTGGCTGCCGATTACGGTATCATCAACGGCTTTACAGACGGGACCTTTAAGCCGGATTTAAGAATCAGCAGGGAAGAGGCCATGGCGATGTATGCGAGAGCAATGGACGTCATTGGGCTGAAAGAAACAGACAGCGATAAGCTTGAAGCATACGATGATGTGGATCAGGTGGCCCAATGGGCTTATGAATCCGTAAAAAAGGTGGTTGGTGCGGGAATATTTATTGGAAGGACAGAGAGTACCATTGATCCGAAAGGAACCTTTACCAATGCGGAAGCAGCTGCTGCAATTAGAAATTTATTGATGGCAGCCGGGCTGATCAATCCATAGGAAAGGCATTGATATGCCACTCCCCCCATCAGGAATTTTCCATTTGAAAGGGCAGAAGCATGCAACAAGCGGCTTCTGCCCTTTCTGCGTATGGCGGTCTCTTTGTGTTCTTATACCCTTACGTTTTTCCCAACAATCAGCGGCCAGTTCCGATCTCCGTTCAGCTGCTTTCCAAAGCTGATGGCGACGTTTTTATCCAGGATGCAGTTGTTCAGCGAGGCGTTCTCAAAAACCTCGGCGTTCTGCATGATGATGCTGTTGCGGACAACAGCGCCCCGGCGAATCTTTACGCCGCGAAACAGAATGCTGTTCTCCACATCGCCTTCAATAATACACCCGTCGGCCACAATCACGTTTTTCACGTTTGCTTCTTCATTATACTTCGCCGGCGGTTCATCCTTGACCTTGGTAAAAATCTTCCCATTTTTCACGAAAAGCTCAAACCGCACTGCGGGATCCAGCAGTTCCATATTTGCACGATAATATAGCTGAATGGTGCTTAACGGACGCCAATAGCCCTTGAACTCAAAGGAATATATCCGCAGCTCGTTCAGCCTGCGGATCAGGATATCCTTCACAAACTCGAAATAACCGTGGGCGGCGCTGTCCTCCAGCAGATCGATCAGCAGTTTGCGCTTGATGATGTAAATTCCCAGCGATGCGAAATTGTTCTTAGGGTTCAAAGGTTTTTCCTGAAAATCGATGATCTTCTGATCGCTGTCCCGCTCGACGATGCCCAGGTGGCTGAGT
This sequence comes from Bacillota bacterium, assembly GCA_023426765.1. Taxonomy (GTDB): domain Bacteria; phylum Bacillota; class Clostridia; order DSM-8532; family DSM-8532; genus JAAYJG01. Next base: position 4,320 of record JAEZBW010000086.1, on the reverse strand, counting down.
TCTTCCCTCGGCATATCATCCATCTGCCGGCACGCGACGGTGATATCTGCATCTTTGTCCACATGCTGCTCCAGCATTTCAGTATAGTTCATATTGTAAATGGCATACCCCTGGTTAATCACCACAAACTCTTCGTTGCTGCGCTTCAGGAAGGTCAGGTTGGCATACATCGCATCGGCAGTACCTTTGTACCAGCCGGTTCCGTATTCCGAAAGATAGGGCGGGAAGATGAACATCCCATCGGTTTTTCTGTCCAAATCCCATTCCTTGCCCGAACCAAGATGATCCATCAGCGAACGGAAATTGTATTGAGTGGGTATGCCTACATTCCGGATGCCCGAATTGATCATGTTCGACAATGCGAAATCGATGGCGCGATATTTTCCGCCGAAGGGGACTGCGGAAATGGAACGTTCCATTGACAATTCCTTCAGGCGGTTGTTTTTGCCGCCGGTTAAAATAATCCCCATGGTGTTATTCATTGACCTCACCCCCCTTGATCACTGCTGAGCCTGACGGGATATCCAGCGTTTTGAAATCCGGTGCCAGTAAATGGTTATCCAGAACGACATTGCAGCCGATGACGGCATTATCGGGTACATAGGTGTTCGAACCGATCACCGTGATCCTGGACTGATAAACCTTTGGATTGTAAGAGCTGTCCTTATACTCACCTACGCCGGTTTGCACATTTGTCCCAATGGCCGTACGCTCGCCGACGATGGTGCATAAAATCCTGGAGCCAGCTTTGATGATGCTGTTGGACATGATAATGGAGTCTTCGATGACAACATCCTTTTCGATGGTCACCCCGGGAAAGACCACCGAATCCTTCACATGACCATAAACCATACAGCCCTCTGCGATGATGGAGCGCGTCACATGGCCCGTATCACCGATAAAATGAGCCGGCTTTACAGGGTTCGGGGTATAAATTTTCCAGTCGGGATCAAAAAGGTTGAATTGCGGCACACGGGTGATCAGGTCCATATTGGATTCCCAATAGGCCTGTATGGTTCCGACATCCCGCCAATAGCCTGAAAACGGGTAGGCCCAGATGCTGCGGTTGTCTGCCAGCAGCTTCGGGATCACATTTTTGCCGAAATCGTGATCGGACTGTTCATTCTGGTGATCATAAATCAGGAATTCCTTCAGGAGATCCCATCTGAATATGTAAATCCCCATCGAGGCCAGGTCACTCTTTGCATGGGCCGGCTTTTCCTCGAATTCAAATATCCTGCCGTCCTCGGTGGTATTCATGATGCCATAACGGCTCGTTTCCTCCATGGGAACACGGATGACCGAAATGGTGGCATCGGCATTGTTTTTCTTATGGAAATGAAGCATTTGAGCATAATCCATTTTGTAGATATGATCCCCGGCGAGGATGATCACATATTTCGGATCCAGTTCGTCCACAAAATGAATATTCTGATAGACCGCATCGGCCGTTCCCGAATACCACTCGCCCTTCTGCTGCTTGGTAAACGGCGACAGTATGGTGACGCCTCCGTTCATCCTGTCCATATCCCAGGGCTTCCCGATACCGATGTGATGATTCAGCTGTAATGGCCTGTACTGCGTCAGTACGCCTACGGTGTCTATTCCGGAGTTGATGCAATTACTGAGAGAAAAATCGATGATCCGGTATTTTCCGCCATACAAAACCGCCGGTTTGGCAATCAGCCGTGTTAAAACACCTAATCGGCTTCCCTCTCCTCCGGCCAATATCAGGGCAATCATTTCCTTGGCCATATGTTCTCCTCCTGCTCAGGATTCTCTTCTGCCTTCTGTACCAATTTTTCGCATTGTATAATAATATTCTGTACTAATAATAAAATACCCTTTTTTTACTGAAAATAAAAGCAAAAGTGATTGATCTTTTTAGAAAATATTTGTATAATAAAGTAAAAGTCAAAGAAAGTCAAAGTCGGAGGGGATGCTATGAAGTATCTGGACTATTATAAGGTTCTGGGCGTTGAGAAAGACGCTTCCCAGGATGCGATCAAGAAGAGCTACCGCAAGCTTGCGAAGAAATATCATCCCGATGCAAATCCCGGCAACAAAACCACGGAGGAAAAATTTAAGGAGATCAACGAAGCCTACGAGGTTCTGGGTGACTCTGAGAAAAGAAAGAAATATGACCAGTTCGGTCATTCAATGAATTTCCAGAACGGAATGGATTTTGATCCTTCCCAGTTCGGCCATTATGAATTCAGGGGAGGGCAGAATGGCTTCAGTGATTTCTTCAACATGTTCTTCGGAGACGGCGGCATTAATATGGAGGATCTGTTCGGGGGCGGTGCCGGAACACGAAGCTTCCGGTCAGGGTTTTCGTCAGGGCGCCGCAGCTTGCGCGGTGATGATATGGAAGCCGAAATGCAGATCACGCCTGAAGAAGGGCTGGAGGGCAGCGAGAAAACCTTTTCAATCCGTACCGCATCCGGCACGAAAACGCTGTCGGTACGTATTCCAAAGGGAATTCCGGAAGGCGGCAAAATCAAGCTGGCCGGCCAGGGGCATCCGGGTGCGGGCGGAGGAGCCAGCGGCGATCTGTATATCATCATACGGTTTAAAGAAGGAAGATACAAGCTGGAAGGGAACAACCTGATCCAAAGGCTTGACATTTCCCCATGGACTGCAGCCCTTGGCGGCGAGGTGAAGGTACAGGCTCCGGATGGTACCATTGCGGTGAAAATACCGGCCGGTATCCAGAGCGACCAGAAAATCCGCGTACCAGGCAAAGGCTATGGCAGAACGGGCGAAAGCCGCGGGGATATGTTCATTCAGGTGAGGATTATGAACCCACGTCCCTTAACCGATGAACAGAAAAAACTATATGAAATGTTGAAAAAAACCGAGAAGTAAGAGTCGGCTAAAACATAACTTTAACTTCGTTAACGAGCGATAAGCCCAAAACTTCCAAAGGGGGAAGAGAACATGAATTTCGAGAAATTTACCGATAAAGCACAGGAAGCAGTGGTGGAGGCGCAGCAGCTGGCCATCAAGCTGGATCATCAGCAGGTGGACGGTGAGCATCTTCATATGGCTTTTTTGGAGCAGGAGGATGGTTTAATACCAAAACTGCTGCAGCTTTGCGGTGTGGAAACCGAAAAGCTGAAAGACGATCTGTACCAGGAACTGGATAAGTTGCCCAGGGTATACGGCAGCAATGTGAACCAGGTATATGCTTCCCGGCGCTTTAACCAGCTTTTACTCAAAGCCGAAGATGAGGCGAAAGCCTTCAAGGATGAATTCGTCAGTGTGGAGCATGTCTACCTTGTGATGATCGGTGAGCGGAATACCCCGTCCAGCAAGCTGTTTGTAAAATATGATCTGGATCGGGAGAAAATGCTTCTGGCGCTGACAAAAATTCGAGGCAAGGATCGGGTGACCAGCAAAAACCCGGAGGAAGGCTATCAGGCACTCACGAAATACGGAAGGGATTTGGTGGAGCTGGCCAGGCTTGGAAAACTGGATCCGGTTATCGGCAGGGATCAGGAGATCCGAAGGGTTATCAGCATTTTGTCCCGAAGAACAAAAAACAACCCCGTTTTGATTGGAGAACCCGGAGTAGGGAAGACCGCGGTTGCCGAAGGTCTGGCACAGCGGATCTTAAAGGGGGACGTCCCTGAAGGGCTGAAGGACAAGACGATTTTTGCGCTGGACATGGGCAGCCTGATTGCCGGAGCGAAATTCCGCGGAGAATTTGAGGAGAGGCTGAAAGCCGTTCTGAAGGAAGTGTCCGAATCGGAGGGTCAAATCATTCTGTTCATCGACGAACTGCATACGATTGTTGGCGCAGGCAAGGCTGAAGGAGCCATGGATGCAGGGAATATCCTTAAGCCAATGCTGGCGCGCGGTGAGCTGCATTGCATTGGTGCGACAACCCTGGATGAATATCGAAAATATATCGAGAAAGATGCGGCTCTGGAAAGAAGGTTCCAGACGGTGATGGTCGATCAGCCCACGGTGGAGGATACCATCTCGATTTTACGCGGGCTGAAGGAGCGGTTTGAAATCCATCACGGTGTCCGCATCACCGATAACGCCATCATTGCCTGTGCGGTGCTGTCCAACCGGTATATCACCGAACGCTTTCTGCCTGATAAGGCCATCGACCTGATGGATGAAGCCGCTTCGATGCTCAGGATGGAGATCGACAGCATGCCCTATGAACTGGATGAAATTAATCGAAAGATCATGCAGTATGAAATTGAGCAACAGGTTCTGAACAAGGAAACCGATAAGGGCTCAGCCGAAAGAAGAAGCATGCTTGAACAGGAAATCCGCAGCCTGAAGCAGGAAGCAGACAGCATG
>JAEZBW010000700.1 GCA_023426765.1 Bacillota bacterium | reverse complement strand
TCATCGAACTGCAATTTTCACAGGACATTCTTCCCAACGACGAGGTGGCCGTGGAAATTATCGATTCCAGCGGAAACTCCGTCGCTTACGTCACAGAATACAGCTCCGGTGCAGTGAGCCTTGAACCCAATGAAATATTAAGGGCTTCAGAAACCTATACGGTTACGGTGAAGGCAGGGGCTTTCAGCGATGAGAACGGAAATGTCAGCGATCAGCTGCGGTTTTCCTTCACCACTGCCCGCCCGGTGGATATTACTTCCTATGGGGTAAAAACCTTTACAGCAGATCCATCGGCGACATGGATTACCGGGGCGGAAGTAACCTTCTCCGCTGCAGAACTGGAACGTGCCTTCAAATATTATGGCCGCAGCCTGCAATCCTATGACTGGAGCTTTGGAGATGCCAGGATCGGTACAGGAATATCCTGTGGTCATGCCTACATCGGCGAAGGACAATATACTGCAGCACTGACCATCACCGACGTTTACGGGTTCGAATATTCCTTTACAAAGGAAATAACGATTGAGGATTTTGAATCGGCAAATGTCAGGATAGATGTATCTCCCAATTACACCATCGAATTCTGGCATGAAGATACATACGGCCAATGGAACCCTGGTTACCAGTGGTATAAGGTCTACCTGATTTACAACAATACTTATATGACCGGTGAGACTGTCAGGGCTTATCTGTATAAGAACGGCAGACAGGTAAAGTACATCGGATCAGCTGTTACAGGGAAGGGCAACTCCAGCTATTACGATCCAGAGCTTGGCAGAACTTTCAGCGACAGAGGTCTGGCAATGATTCAGTTCAGCTATAAGGATCCCGATCTGTATGGCACCTATGAGCTCGTCTTTGAATATGGCTCCGGCGAAGCCGTAAAGACCACCCGGGTTCCCGTCATCATTGCCGATGATCGCAGCAAGCAGGCCCTATACCTGAGGCTGCTGCACAAGGACACCGGAGAGTATGTGGAGTCTCCCTATGGCGGCTATTACTTCCTGGTGGACGGCGAGCAGGTTTTCGGAGAGCTGCAGGAAGTGTATCCGGGTGAATACTATTATGTCCTGAAGGACATCCCCATCGGGATGCATGAGGTGAAACTGTTCCAGCACAATGCATTCACCTTATACTCTTCTGAAAAAAAGTCGATTTACCATGTCAGCACGGACCATCCTGATATCCTTTTAGTCGAAGACAAGGTGCCTGTCGTCAAAGGTATCAGGTCCAGTTTGTCCGATTCAAATTCCCGTTATCCGGCAATTTTCTTCAGAGGCGTTGAAACACCCCCCATACGGTTCGAGATCGACGGGGACTGGGATTTCCTGCACGAGGGCTATTATGAGTATATGCTCACGAAAACCGGGGTTGTGAAGAAAACCTGGAAGCCCTGGTTTGATCTCGTTCCCGGTACCCTCCTGCCCGAGGAAAAGCTGATGGTCAGGATGGTGACCCAGGGCGGCAGAACATCAGAATGGGTGGATGCCAAAATCGAGACATCTCCGCCACCTGTACTGAGTACCGATCTGGAGTTTGAATTTGTGAATGACAATTATCTGGTCAAAACACCCATGAACTTCGCCAACATCGTGGGCGGTAAAATCGACGATCTCAGTGACATGCCTCTGTTGAGCCACGCTGAAAGCTTTGGTTTGACGGGTTCCAACAATATGTTCGTGGGGAAAATAAGCAAGACCGGCGGAGGAAGATGGTACATCGATTTTCAAATCGATGCGGAAGGGTCTTACGCCAAAACCAAGAAAAAGCCCAAGATGGTAGCGGTCGGCTACCAGATCGATGTGGGGTTCAAGGGTAATCTAAAAGTCTTTTATAACGGCGGAGAAAGCTGGGAAGTGGATCGATGCACCCTGCTGCTCTGGGGTGACCTGAGAAAAACATATGAAAAGGGCTTTGAGGTTCCGAAAATCAACGTCGGCGTCAAAGGATCACTGTACATCGGCGCCTATGCCTCCATTTATATGGATATCGACAAACGGCCGGGGGCCAAAAGGGAATATAGCGGTATTCTGCATTTTGAACCCTATGTCATGGGCCGCATTTTTGCGGGGCTGAAATGGGTTAGTGTGGAAGGAACCGTCGACGGCAGAATTCCGGCAGAGGTTCACATTCCAACCGGATATGTATCTGTTGATCCCAGCCTTACCGCTAAGATCACCGGTACCTTTGCCACCTATTCCAAAACCCTGTTTAAAGAGACTTTGAGCACCCATTGGGACAATAAGAAGGAAAAGGTACAATCCGTATACGGCTTTGCCGATGATACTGTCTGGGCTACCCTGGATACCGGCAATTCCGGACTTACCCAGTTGCCAAGGAATTACCTGAGCATGGAACCCAAATGGTATGAGGAGCAAAATACACTGCTATCCAATGGGGTTCTCTCATCCTTTGCGGATGCCGGGGGCAATTCCGTGCTGCTTGCAGCCCGGGAAAACCCTGTTATCGATATACGTAAGGAAAATGTTTACCCCTATGCAGAGGTTTTGCTTGCAGAAAATGAGAGAAACCCGTGGCTGATATGGACCGATGATGATGTCGCCCGTAACCCGGTGAACCGTACCCGTTTGCAGTATTCGGTTTATCAGAGCAGACAGTGGACAGAACCCGTGCAGATGGATGACGACGGAACTGCCGACTTTACACCTGCGATAGCAACTACAGGCGACGGTGTGCTAATGGCCTGGCAGGACATCAATCAGGAGATGGCCGCTAACGCGGAGCTGGAGGATGTCATTGTCAATGCCGAAATCAGTGTGACAGAAAAAGTGCAAAAGCCGGGTGAAACTGCTGACGTGATAACCCTTACCAACGATGACCTGATTGATCATTCACCGGTCATCGCGGCGGAGGACAACAATGCCCTGCTGGTGTGGAC
>JAEZBW010000662.1 GCA_023426765.1 Bacillota bacterium | reverse complement strand
ATGTGGATCTGACGCATGGGCTGCTCTACGTGGTGGACGGGAAGAATTCGCAAAGCGCCGGCCTGCCGATCAATGCGGCGGCCGGCGCGATGTTGCGGCAACGGTTTGCCGCGCGGGATTCAGAGCGGGTGTTTCCCCCGCATCGTGGCGGGACGACCATGCGGCACGTGAGCCATAATTTCACGGCCCTGGCCGACAGTCTCGGGTTCAATGACGGGGTCGATGACCGCCGGCAAAAGGTCGTTTTTCATACCTTACGCCATACCTTCGCGAGCTGGCTGGCCCTGGACGGGGTGGACATCTACCGGATCAAGGAGCTCATGCGGCATAAGGATCTCACACAGACGATGCGCTACGCCCATCTTCTGCCGTCCGACGCCAGGGCGGCAGTGGAACGGCTTTGCCCCCCGACAGGTCAATAACCCCTTCCAGGGAACGCAATCCGGTGATGATGGCCATGCCCCGCGTCTCGGCCAACCAGGTCAGCAGCTCCCGGGCCGAGTACATGATGTCCTTGCCCAGCCGGAACGATCCCTTAGGGCCGGTGCCCTTGCTGTCGTGGTTGCAGAGGACGTTCGGCGACACGGCCCCGCCCAGATGGTGGCGCACGGCCCGGCGGCTGATGTAGGGCGGCAAGTGGGCGGCCCAGTTCTCGATAAGGTTTTTTTCTTCGGCGGTCAGCTTGCGTGGCTTCATATCGTGGCCTTCTTCAAAGGTGCTTCATTGGTGCAAGGATTTCCAATCATCAAAGATCATGCCGCGCCCCCTATCAGGCTCCCCCGCTCGGCCCCGGCCGGGCGGTAATCGACCCGAAAAAAGCCGAGCTGGCCTTTACAGGGCATGAACGGCAACGGTTGGGCTTCGGCGGCCTGCCAGTGCCATTGCCCCCGGATGGCCCAGGGCGAGACGTGGTCACGGGTGCAGCCGACCAGGCGCACCATGCCCACGATGCCGCCGACTTCGCGCCCCCTTTCCGGGAAACGCCAGCCCCCAGGGATACCGTAACGGGCGTGGATCTCGGCCAGGGTTTCACGGGCAGCGGCCAACGGGAACAGCGGCCGCGCGCTGGCCTGGATGAGCACCCGGACACCCATATACTTCTCCGGGATCGGCCACGTGCGGTTTTCAACCGGCTTGAAACCGTTGACGAGAAAGAACGCCCAGGGCTGTTGCGCGGATATGGCGATGCTGGGGTATTCCATGGCTACGCCTCTTCGCGGACAGGGATGGAGGCCAGGGCATGGCCCCAATGCCACACGGCCAGGACGAGCACGGCCCTGGCCGTATCGCGGTCGAACACACGCTGGGACCCGTGGGAGTTGACGCCGGCCACAGTGTCCACCACGGCCTCCAGTTCCCGGTGATGCTTTGGGCACAGGTCGAGCATGACGACATCATCCTCACTGCGATGGCCGTCATAGCTAGACCCGACGACGATCTGCCCGGTACTCATGCGCTGGGACGCCTCCAGGATAGCGCCGCAGATGTCGCAGACGGTGACTGTGCGCGTGGCCATGCTACATGCTCTCCGGGAAATCGTTGTGTTCGCGGCCGTCGAGGAGGCGGCCAGCCTTGCGCTTGCCGATGCGGGTGATGATGGCCATGGGGTAGGTTTTCCCGGCTTTGCAACCACTCGTTGGGACATGGCCATCGGGACAAATCAGCTTGTCCCCTTTGCACATCCGGGTCGGGGCCTTGGCGCAATAATGCTCAAAGGAGTGGAAGACATCCCACGCCGGAAGCCCGTCCCTCAAGTCGATGCGCGCCGTGCCCCACTCGCCGTAGCCTTTGAAGAAAAACGGCGTCCCGGCCTCGGCGCACTGGTCGCGCAAAGACCTGATCCAGTCAGGGTGCATCGGCCGCGCACCGGGGCCGGTTTCTCCCCCGGCGATCACCCAGGACAGCCCCGTCAGCCAGGGGTCGTGGTCAGTGATGCCGTTGGCGGTAATGAGCGGCCCTTCCCGGCCGGCCAAGCCGATCTCGTCCTGGTGAATAACACTCTGGAGGTAAGGCCGAAGATCCACGTGGCCGAGCATGGGCTCGACGCTCACGCCCGTGCGCCAGCCCATGGCCCCGCATTCGAGAAGAGGCGGCAGGCGGGCGTCAGCTGCCGCTTGGTTTTCGACTGTGGTCATCAACATCACGTTCCGCAAAGGGAACGCCGGTAGCGGGACGGGGTCGCATGGGGCATCCGACGATGCAACGATCAAATCAGCTATCTTAACCGATTGCAGATACTGGAGCATGCGGTCGGGGCGCTTGGTCAAAATAATGTAGGTGTGTTGCGGGGCCAAGATCATGCGGGCAAAAACCAAATCAACCCAAGCGAAGTAGGCGGAATGATGAAACAAGTCGCCCATGCTGGATGCAAAAATCTTCTTGTGTTTGGGCCACGTTAAAGGCTTGTTGAGCTGTGATTGGACGACTCTGGCCTTGCCGGTCCATTTTCCGTCCACCGTCAGACCGTCGAATTGCGGCGTGGCCGGGTTGTTGCCCAACCGGTGGGCCATGCGCGCGGCGTAGCAGTTGGCGCATCCGGCCGAGATCGGCGAACAGCCCACAATAGGATTCCAAGTGGCATCGCACCACTCAATGCGAGAGCTAGAAGCCATAGAGCTTATCCTTGTTCACCGAAAACATCTTGGAGACGGCGGGGTGGTACAACCTGGGCCATGGATAGTCCTCGACGCCGACAAGAAACGATACCATTTCACTTGCTTTATGACGCCACCACTTTTCATTGTAATGATACGTCATCATAAAGCCACTTCCTTTCAACTTATAAGTTTCAAAAGGACTCTGACGCATCGGAACTACGGCTTTGACGATACCGACCCGACACGACTTTTCGCCGTTACGTTTCTCTGAATACCAAGCAACATAGTCTCCAAGGTCGAAAATTTTCATGAGTTTGAGCTGCTTTTCGGGGCCGATTTTGCCCGCGATTTCGGCGGCTTCCTCCGCCGTATAGCGGCCCGCTTTGTTCATGTCCTTGGCGTCACAATACCCGGTGCTGTTTGAGCGCCAGAATGCACCGTGCTCCCCGGAATAGATAAGATAGCGTTCAGCCATCACCACACCCCCGAAACGCGCTGAAAGGTCTCGGCTTTGTCTACCCAGGGATCGAACTCTTCGTAGGGCCGGTTCTCGGGATCGTAGAGGTCGTAGAGCTCCTGGAGGCCGCCGGCGACGTCGGCCCAGACGATGCGGCGGTCGACCGGCGACACCGGGAGCTGGTCTTTAAGCTCCTCGATCCAGCACATGGCGGCCGTCGTGATGTCACGGACGTCGACTTGCTCCCCGTACTGCAACCCCACTTCGCGGATGAGGGCCTGCAAGGCGCGCTGGCGCTGCCGTTCGGCCTTGGCGTCCAGGAGCCACTTGCCGTTTTGGTCCTTGCGCTGACCGGCCATGGCGAAGTCGGTGCCCTGCTCGGCCAGCTTATCGAGCTGGCGGCAAGTGCGGATCACGGCCTCGCTCGCCTCGGGGCCCAGGGCGGCCGAGGTCACAGCGCACACCAGGCCAGCCCCCAAAAGCTGGCGCAACACGGCGCGGGACATGTTCATGCGGCCACCTCGCTGCCGGCCAGCAACCGCCGGGATTTGACGTGGCCAAGATGCGGCACGTCGCGCAGCACCGCCCGCTCCTCCCCTTTCCAAGCCTGGGTTACGTAGGCGAGTTGTCTTATATCCTCGACCGACAACCCGAGCGTCGCGGCGGCGTAGGTCTTCAAGGCGACCATGGACGGATTAAACACGTCCCGATGCCAGTCGCCGGCCTGTTCGAAACGCTGCCCGAGTGCCGGGATGTCGGTGACGGCGGTCGGCATGTCCGCGCGGTCGAACATGAGATAGAGCACGGCCAAAGCGTCACGATAGGAGCCGTCAGGGTGACAAACGCAGTACCAGTTTTTGCAGAGGGTGGCGGCGCGCACCCCGGCAGGCAACCAGAAATGCCCATCCCGGAAATAAGCCGGCTGTGGGATGCCCGCCCAGGTCACGGGCAGATCGTAATGATCGAGCTTGACCTCGGGCGGCCGCGCCTGCCGCTTTTTCCTCTCGGCCGGCACCGGAGCCAAGGCCGGGA
>JAEZBW010000651.1 GCA_023426765.1 Bacillota bacterium | reverse complement strand
CCCAGGTACCTTGGCTCAGTTTTACCATTGGGCGGGGCCCAGGTACCTTGGCATAATTTGACCAAGGTACCTGTCCCCAGTGGCACATGGTAAATAAAAAGGGCTGCTTCGTGATCAGTTTTACCTGATTTCGGAAGCAGCCTTTTATGTATTTACGGAGGCTTTGTAAAGAGTTCTGTCATTTGTCAGTCGGTCGCGGGTCTCTTAATACCTGAGTAAGCAAGTGAACAAAAGAGAATCCCCGCTCGCGGCTCATGTGACTTATTATTTGCCTTCTACTCTTTTGAAAGCGGTCTGGTACAGTTCAAGATATCTGTCCACACCCAGTTTCTTCAACTGTGCAATAAAGCCATCCCATTCCTTGTCAATGCCGCCGTCGACAATCCATCTGGCAGCAGTTTGATCTACATAGCTGGTGATGTCTGTTTGCAGCAGGGACAGTTCCTCAACTTCTTCGGTACTGAATTTATACGGGTAGTTGTACGGCCATTTGCTCAGATTCGGTCTGTAAACTTCACAAGCCTTTAATTTGGCAACAGAGCTCGCTTTTTCAGCCACATACTCATCCAGTGTCTTTTTGGTTAAAAGAGTACAACCCTGTGCGATCGGAGCAGTCATGAACCATGCGGTCGGGTCAACATTCGCCGGACGCAGGCCGGTGTTTACTTCGTATCTGCCCGGAGATGCTTCTGAGGGAATCAGCGCTTCAGCTTCACTGTATCCCGCCGGCTTGAACATACCAAAGGCCATTTGCGGAGTATACTGTTCCTGGTTGCAGTGATCAATCCATCTGACGAGCATTTCAGGGTTCTTACAGGCGGAAGTGATTGCAAAGGCGCCTTCCTTGATGCTTACTTCTGCCCTTGCCCATGTCTGGGTTCCATTGGGACCCTTCAGTGCGGGAACAAAGGTAAACTTTTCATGATCTTCGGGAAGAATCATCGACTGATCTTTTCTGTAATCGGTATAAACACCGACGTTCTTCTCGGTTCTTAATTTCTGTGTCAGAAGGGTTCTGTCCTGTGTGAACACTTCCTGGTCAATCAGCTTTTCAGAATACAGTTTGTTCAGGAACTTTGTTGCTTCCTTCCATTCATTCTGCATGGCGGTGAAGAAAACTTCATCCTTGTCACTGATATTGATATAGAAAGGTGTATCCAGGCTGCCAAAGGCATAGTAGAACGGACGGTGGTCACGCTTGACTTCCCTGTTGATGTTGGAGCCTTCAACAAACAGGAAGCTGAGCGGGATTTCATCCATTTTGCCGTTTCCATTCATATCATTCTTTTTAAACGCTTTCAGGGTGTTGTAGAATTCATCGGTGGTGGTCGGAACAGGAAGGCCAAGCTTATCCAGCCATTCCTTGTTGATGATGGTGGAAATCAAAGAGTCAAAACCTTCGTCGGTAAGGCTGCCCAGTTGATACAGTTTTCCGTCCATGCTGCGCAGGAAGCTTTCATATATCGGATACTCATCCATAATGGCGGTGATGTTCGGTGCGTATTCTGCAAGCAGATCGTCCAGAGCAACCAGAACGCCGTTTGCTCCAAGGTTCTGAACCTCATTGGCCGAGAGGCTTAAAGGTCCGAAGAAAGCATCCGGATATTGGCCGCTGGCGATGGTCAGTGTTTTCTTCTCGGTCCAGGATGCCTGCGGAACCAGTTCCCAGTCAATGGTGATATTGGTTTCCTTCGCAATTTTCAGCATCATGTCTGTTTCATCCAGGTTGTTCGGCCGGGTGTTGTTCATCTGCAGACCCATGAAATTGTAGGTAACCGGTTCTTTTGCTATCGGCAGGCCGGTTTTGTTCATGTTGCCTGAAGATTCGCCTCCTTTAGGTGCCGGGGTGGCTTCTGCAGGAGCTTTAGTGTCCGGTGCTTTGGTGTCCGGAGCTTTCTTATCGCCTGCCGGAGCTTTGGTATCACCTGCCGGAGCTTTTGTCTGGCTGCCGGAATCTGACGGTGCGGTTACAACCGGGGCACAGGCGACAGCCATAAATACAAACAGCATTGCCAGTGCGAACGATAAAACCTTTGTTTTCATTCCCTTCATCTTCATTCTAATACCTCCATTTATTATTTTGTTAACTCCCGCAAGGGATATAACATGCATATGACCCTTCAGGCAACTGAAAAATACATTGAAGCAGATTCGGGTTGTTTCCCAGCAGCCGGTATTTTCGTGGTGAACTTACCCCTTCACCGATCCCATTGTGATGCCTTTTACAAAATACTCCTGCATCACCAGATAAACGATCATCATTGGAAGGGTAGCCATGACGATCACACCATATTTCATCTGCTCGGCGGCACGAAGCATCTCGTTCAGTGCCTCCTGATCCTCCATCAGGTCGTATACGGCCGACGAAACCTGTGAGGACGCCAGCAAATCCCGTAATACAATCTGAAGCGGCTGATAGGTACTCTTATCCAGGTATATCATCGCACGGAAGAAATCATTCCATTGCCATACGCCATAAAACAGCAGCATGGTGATGACAATGGGTTTGGAGATTGGCAGCAGAATTTTGAAAAAATACCCGAAGTGCGAACATCCGTCAATTTCTGCAGCTTCGCTGAGGCTTTCGATGTGGCTTGATTTGAAGTAGGAGCTGGTAACCAGCAGGTTCCATACCTGAATGCCGTTTACTATCAACAGTACATAGGGTGTGTTCCGCAGCCCCAGCTTATTTACGACAATATACAGGGGTATCAGACCACCCTGGAAAAACATTGTGATCAACAGGAAGATGGTAAATGGTTTACGGCCCGAGAAATTTGTCTTGGACAGAGGATACGCTGCAAACAGAGTCAGTGATGCGCTAAGAATTCCCCCGGCAATCGCATAGAAAAACGAATTTTTATAACCGTTCATCAAGTCGCGGAACTTAAATATCTTTTGATAGCCCGACAGGGTTATTCCCTTTGGGAACAGCACCACCCCGCCGGATAAGACGAAATCAGGGTTGCTGATGGATGCGATCAAAATAAAATACAGAGGATACAGCACCAGCAGGCAGGCCGCAATGATCACGGTTTTGGAGATGATATCGAAAATCATGTCTTCTCTGGTGTTTCGAATGGCATTTTGTGGATTTGTCAGCTTCATCTCGCGCACCTCCCCTACCACAAGCTCTCTTCGGTCAGCTTTTTACTGGTGTAGTTTACAATGATCAATAAGATGAGGTTAATCATGGTCTGAAATAGATTAATGGCTGTGGAATAACTGAACTGCGTATTCAGAAGTCCAACCTTGTAAACATAGGTTCCAAACACTTCAGATGTATTCAGGTTAGTAGGCACCTGCATCAGCAACGTTCGTTGGGCATCCACATTCAGCATCCTGCCCACCGCAAGCAGAAGCATGGTCACAATGGTAGGAGTGATGCTTGGAAGATCGATGTACCATATCTTCTGAAGCTTGGAAGCTCCATCCAGAGTGGCTGCTTCATACAACCCAATGTCGATGGATGTCAGTGCGGCAAAATATATGATAGCCTGATAGCCCGTTCGCTGCCACACATGGGAAAGTACATAGATATGCCGGAACCAGGATGACTCGGCCATAAAGTAAATCGGATCCCCGCCCAGCGCTTCAATCAGTTTGTTTACAATGCCGGATGACGGCGACAGGAACAGATATAACATTCCAACCAGTACTACCATTGAAATGAAGTATGGTGCGAATGTAACCGTCTGTGAGAACTTCACCAGCTTTTTGCTCTGGGTCTGATTCAAAACCAGAGCGAAAATCACCGGGAATGGAAAACCTATCAGCAGATCATACAGGCTTAATATGATGGTATTCTTAAACAGCTGAGAAAACATCGGCGAGTTGATGAACCTTTCAAAATAGTTCAGCCCCACCCATTTTGCTTCAAAAATGGTTTTGGTGATGTTATAGTTTTTAAACGCGATTTGCAGCCCATACATGGGAATATAGTTGAAAATGATAAAGTATACCACAACAGGTAAGATCAACAGATATAACTGCCATTCACCTCTGACGATCAGTTTATGCCTGATGCGGTGAAAAAGACCCGTTCCTGAACCCACTATGCTTTGTTCCGGTACTTTTTCTACAGGTTTTGCCTGCAACAGCGATTCCCCCTCACACTCTTCATATAATGTAAATTTGTTGAACTGATGAACGATCGGTTTTCTAACGCGATTTGCAGCCCTTCTTTTTTTATAAAAGGTCTGCAAAACGCTCCCCTGTTTACAAGCCTGTATTTCCGGACAGCTTTACAAGCCGGAAGTTTATCCGTGGAGGCTTTGTATAGTTTCATTCTAGTGCACACCGCCCAGGGTGTAAATATTCTGTTCTTTCACCTTCAAACCCTTGCACCACAATACTTTTTACCCGTTTTGTTCAGAAATTAATCGACCTGTTCATCATTTGGACATAAAAAGTTCATCGTCCGTCCTTCCATGGTGTAAAATGTTCAGCGGTTAATCTGTGAGGTCCTTGATATATGGCTGTTTCAAAGGAAAATGTTCAGATTGTAATTTTTACGGAACTATGAACTGAGTGGCTTTTACAAATATTTCAGGTTGTTTTCAAGGCATGTCCCCGTTATACTTGTGGCACGGGGAGGTTGGCATGTCACTATTTCCCAGTCGGCATGGGGCTTGTATTTCAAATCATTTTATGATCGGGAAGAACGTATTCCCATGAACGGAAAGGAGTTGGAACAATGAAAAAGTGGATTATAGCTTTTGCAGTTGTCGTTTTCACAATGATCATGATGCCAACCATTGCTCAGGCAGATTATTACAGTGAACAGAAAACGCTTTATTATGGATTAAGATCCGGTGAGGTGCAGAACCTCCAAAAGGATTTACAATACCTGGGTTACTTCACCCAGCCAGATACGACCACTTACTTTGGAAGCATTACAAAGAACGCCGTAATTGTCTTCCAGAAAAATAACGGCCTGGTTGCAGACGGTGTTGTTGGTCCGCAGACATCCCGTATGTTAAAGGCAAAAAAGGTGGTTAAATCGGCGAAGGGCTATACCGGTGTCCCCTATGCATGGGGCGGTTCCTCCCCTGCCGGCTTTGACTGCTCCGGTTTTACCAGCTATGTTTTCAAACGGAACGGATTCACCATACCGAGGGTTTCCGCCGATCAATACAACTTCGGGAAATGGGTGAATAAAAACCAGCTGCTGCCGGGAGATCTTGTTTTCTTCACAACCTACAAGCCCGGGCCTTCCCATGTGGGAATTTATCTTGGTAACGGCCAGTTTGCACACGCCAGCTCGGGTGCTGGAAAAATCACCATATCCAGCATGAGCAATCCATATTATTCACAGCGTTATCTTGGAGCAAGAAGGGTGATTTAATTGGGTGATTTAATTCAATCACCCTTCTTTACATTTCCAAAATAATGATTTATAATGGTTTATTATATATATATGAATAGTATGAATTGAGGTGGCTTTATGAAAATATCATCCAAAGGCCGTTACGCCCTGGCTTCGATGATTTATATGGCGCAGGATAAAACGCATGGCGGTTCCTTCACGGTGATCGGTATATCCCAGAAGTTGGGAATCTCAAAGATTTATTTGGAGCAGGTATTCTCACTGCTGCGTCGCGGCGGGCTGGTCACCTCTACCAAAGGGGCGCAGGGAGGTTACTCGCTGGCCCGGCCCGCTCTTGAAATATCCGCAGCGGACATTCTTATGGCAACTGAAACGTCACTTTTTGACGAGCCTGAAAGCACCGTGAAGGACACAAACCCCGGGATTGACCGGGCTCTGTCCGACACGCTGTTCATTCCGGCAAACAAAGCATTTAAGGAGATTTTCGAACGAATGCCTTTATCGGAACTGGCGGAAGAAGCTCTGAAGGGAGACACTCTCGAAGGCTATACATTCTGTATCTGATAAAGGAGGATCACGATTTATGAAATCAATAAAAATCAATACCCTCTGCGTTCATGGTGAACGGGACCATAATGACAGAACAGGTGCAATTGCCGTTCCGGTTTACCAGTCGGCTACTTTTGCACACCCCGGTGTGGGGCAAAGTACCGGCTACGATTACGCGCGCCTGCAGAATCCGACCCGCGAAGCGCTTGAGAAAACTGTCGCTTTGCTGGAGGGCGGCACCGATGCTATGGCTTTCTCATCCGGTATGGCAGCATTGGCGGTACTGTGCGAACTATTTTCACCGGGCGACCATCTCATCGCAACAAGCGATCTGTACGGCGGTTCGGTGCGGCTTCTCAACCACGTCGTAAAGAAAAACAACATCTCTGTAGACTATGTGGACACGGGCAATATGGAAAATGTAAGTCAGCATATCCTGCCAAATACAAAGGCAGTCTTTGTTGAAACACCGTCAAACCCGATGATGCAGCTCACCAATATTGAGGCGGTTTCCGCTGTCTGTAAGAAAATGAATATCCTGCTGATTGTGGACAACACATTTTTAACACCGGTGTATCAAAAACCACTGGATTTGGGTGCTGATATCATACTGCACAGCGGCACAAAGTACCTTGGAGGACATAACGACACCCTTGCCGGTTTTCTGGTGACAGGCAATGCAGAACTATCCGAGAAACTGCGTTTTCTGTACAAGACCATCGGGGCGTGTCTTGCTCCATGGGACTGTTTCCTTCTGCTGCGGGGAATCAAAACATTGGCAATCCGTATGGAACGCATTACCGATAACGCCCGTCATATTGCGCAGTGGCTGGGCAGTCAGAAAAAGATTCAGTCGGTTCATTATGCCGGAAAAGGCGGAATGATTTCATTTGAAGTTGATGCCGCTGAAACCGCAACACGGATCCTCAGCGGTGTGAGAACGATTCTATATGCAGAATCATTGGGCGGAGTTGAATCGCTCATCACATACCCCATCCTGCAAACCCACGCCGATGTTCCAAAAGACGTGCGGGATGCCCTGGGGATAACCGACAGGCTGCTCCGGCTTTCAGTAGGAATTGAGGATGTGAACGATTTAATTGCAGATTTGGAGGCGGTACTTGTATGAGCTATGATTTTAACAAAGTGATTGACCGCAAAAATACGAATTCATTGAAATGGGACTTCGCAGCCGAGCGCGGCAAGCCGGAGGGTTTGTTGCCGCTGTGGGTTGCCGATATGGATTTCCCTGCACCACAGGAGGTTCTGGATGATCTGCAGAAAGCTGTTTGTCATGGAGTTTTCGGATATACCGAACCCAAACAGGATTATTATGATGCGTTGACAGACTGGTTCCTGAAGCGTTACGGATTCAAGTTCTCCCGCCAGGATACCGTGAAGACGCCGGGAGTGGTGTATGCTCTCGCCGCCTGTGTCCGGGCCTTTACAAAGCCCGGTGAAGCCGTATTGATCCAAACACCTGTATACTATCCTTTTTACGAGATGGTTAAGAGTAATGAACGGTGGCTCGTCACGAACCCTCTGCGGTATGTGGACGGGACATATTCCATTGATTTTACTGACTTTGAGCAGAAAATCATTGAAAACGCCGTGAAACTCTTCATCCTGTGCAGTCCGCATAACCCCGTAGGCAGGGTTTGGACACGCTCCGAGCTTGAACGGATAAAAGAAATATGCACAAAATACAATGTGATGGTCGTATCTGATGAAATACACTGCGACTTTGTTTATGCGCCGCATCAGCATACCTGTTACGGCTTGCTGGATGAAAACGCAGTGATCGCCACTGCACCGAGCAAGACGTTTAATCTTGCCGGGCTCCAGGTCGCGAATATCATCGTACGCAACAGAAACCTTCGCCGCCGCCTGAAAGAGGAAATCCATAAGACGGGCTACAGCCAGCTGAACACACTCGGGCTTGTTTCCTGTCAAAGTGTTTATACCCATGGCGGCAGATGGCTTGCTCAGCTAATAGAGTATCTTCAGGAAAACATCCGTTACACCCAGGCATTTCTGTCTGAGAGGCTTCCCAAAGTACGCCTGATAGAACCTCAGGGTACCTATCTGCTCTGGCTGGATTTCTCCGCATATTCTCTTACGCAGACCGAGATTGACAGGCGAATCACCGAAGATGCAGGGCTATGGCTCTCTTCCGGCACGGTGTTCGGGACGGACGGCGAAGGCTTTCAGCGGATAAATATCGCCTGTCCGAAGGAAACACTGGAAACGGCACTTGCCAGGTTGGCAAAGGCATTTCAATACTGATCCCGTATCAGGGATAGCTGGAGCCGGTGTGAAAGATGTTTTCTTTCACTTCCCGCTCCAGCCGCAAAACATAATCCGGAGCATACCGTCCAGTGTAAACAATACTTCCTGCGCTTTCTATAAAGTCCTCCCACCTCTTCCAGGGGGTGGGAGACTTTTTATGTCCTATCGCAGCTTTTCTCTCCGGTTTGCTATGGTCTGAATATTGATGCAGCCGTCCTTATTGTATATGCATACTATTCCGATATGTTATAAAAATATTTTTCCCATAACCCTTGACAAATAGTTCCTGCCCGTATATAATAATTCCATACTATTTTTATATGTTTTATATGCTATCAAATAAAGGAGGGTTCATCATGTCTGCCATTTATCAAAATCTGACCGATCTTATCGGACGTACCCCGCTTCTGCAGCTGAACAGGTATAATTCCGAGAAAGGTGTATCTGCCAATGTCATTGCAAAACTGGAATACTTCAATCCACTTGGAAGCGTGAAGGACAGAATCGCATATGCCATGATCACCGACGCGGAAGAAAAGGGACTTATTCAGGAAGGCACGGTCATTATCGAGCCAACCAGCGGAAATACCGGAATTGGGCTTGCTTTTGTTGCGGCGGCCAAAGGCTATAAGCTGATTCTCACAATGCCGGAAACCATGAGTGTGGAGCGTCGTGCGCTGGTTGCGGCACTTGGCGCCGAGATCGTACTAACCCCTGGTACTGCTGGTATGAGGGGTGCCATCGAAAAAGCGAAGGAACTCGCATCCAGCTATCCGAGTGCGTTTATCCCGCAGCAGTTTGAAAACCCCGCAAACCCGAAGATTCACCGTGAAACCACGGCTTTGGAGATTCTCGCCGATACCGACGGCAATGTTGCAGCTTTTGTAGCGGGTGTCGGTACAGGCGGCACAGTTTCAGGCGTCGGCCAGGTGCTGAAAGAAAAAGTACCGGGTGTAAAAATTTACGCAGTAGAGCCTTCCACTTCTCCTGTGCTGTCAGGCGGTCAGCCGGGGTCTCACAGGATTCAGGGAATCGGTGCAGGATTTGTGCCGCAGGTCTTTGATCGATCGGTTATCGACGAAATTATCCCGGTTTCCAGTGAAGATGCCTTTGAAACATCCCGGGTAGTTGCTGCCGCTGAAGGGTTGCTTGTTGGTATCTCCTCGGGTGCGGCTTTGTTCGCGGCGACCGAGCTGGCAAAACGTCCCGAATATGCCGGTAAAAACATCGTTGTGCTATTACCGGATACAGGTGAGCGCTACCTCTCCACCCCACTGTTCACAAAAGGTTGATTTTTTCGCGGAGGATTTCTGAAAATGCATGCTTCACGTCTTTGGAAAACCAGCATTCATATGACCCCCATGTGCTGCTGTAGTGGCTGTAATTGTTAACCTGCGATGAAATGCGGTTTTCCAAAGGCTAACTTGTAGCATTCAGGGTTTTACTCCCGTTCTGAAACAGGCGTTTGGACAGGCACTTATCGCAGAGTGCCGCATCCGGACTCCTTTTCTTTTTACCCTATTTCATAGTTTTCATATATGTTTTATCATTCGGAGGTAAGTCTATGTCAAGGCAACTCAAACAAATCGCCATTTACGGTAAGGGCGGCATAGGAAAATCCACTACTACAAGCAATTTGTCCGCTGCTTTATCGATGGCCGGTTACAAGGTTATGCAGTTTGGCTGCGACCCGAAAAGCGACAGCACAAACACACTTCGTGGCGGAACATATATCCCCACAGTTCTTGATACTTTACGTGAAAAAGGCTCTGTCAACGCGCATGACGTTATCTTCAGGGGCTTCAATGGCATCTACTGCGTTGAAGCAGGAGGTCCCGCACCAGGCGTGGGGTGTGCCGGCCGCGGCATCATTACCGCCGTGGAGCTGTTCAAGCAGCAGAGAATCTTTGAAGAGCTTGACCTCGACTTCGTGATCTACGATGTTTTGGGTGACGTTGTTTGCGGGGGGTTCGCCGTCCCCATTCGCGAGGGCATCGCACAGCATGTCTTTACGGTGTCCAGCGGGGATTTTATGAGCATTTACGCCAGCAATAATCTCTTCAAGGGCATAAAAAAGTATTCCAACAACGGCGGAGCGCTCCTTGGCGGGATTATCGCCAACTCCATCAATCAGGGCTATTCCCGTGATATTGTCGATGATTTTGCAGCGCGGACAAAAACACAGATTATGCAGTATGTCCCGCGTTCGATTACCGTAACCCAGTCAGAGCTGAAAGGAAAGACAACCATCGAGGCGGCTCCGAACAGTGAACAGGCGGCTGTTTACAAGCAGCTTGCCGAACGGATAGCGGCGCACGAAGAAAGCCGGACGCCCTCCCCTCTTGAACTCGACGAGCTGCGGCAGTGGGCGGCGGGTTGGAGCGACAAGCTGCTTGAACTTGAAACCGGTGTCGTGGTCGGTGGGACGCATTCGGGCATTTAATCGGAGGAAGAAATGAGATTAGCTTTTGCATCAAACGATGGCGTGTTCGTATCCCAGCATTTCGGTCACTCCCTACGCTTTGTCGTTGTGGAGATGGATGAAGGCAGCTGGTCCTGGCGTTATCTCGAAACAAGGGAAAACGAAACACCCTGTCTTTCCGGGGAACATGATGAAAAAAAGTTCGAAAACAGCATCGCTTTGATTTCAGACTGCGGGGTGCTGTTTGCAGTAAAGGCGGGGAACTACGCCAAAGCAAGGCTTCATCTTGCGGGAGTTAGGGTTCTTGAGAAGCCGGGATTTATTGAAGAGCTTATCGGCGATTACATCAATTACCTGAAGCGTCCCCTGTTCGGCAAACACCTGCGTCGGCAGATCATCGACGATCACCCCTGTTTTTCAGAAAAAGCTCACAATAAGAAAGGCCGGCTTCACTTGCCTGTAAGCCCCGCCTGCAATATTCAATGCCGCTTCTGTACCAGGGCAAAAAATACAAACGAAAACCGGCCCGGCGTAGCGGCTGGCGTCCTGAAGCCGGAAGAAGCGGTTGACACCCTTCAAAGAGCCCTGGAGCTGTGCCCTGAAATATCGGTCGTCGGCATTGCCGGGCCGGGAGACACCCTGGCCACCGGTCATGCACTGGATGCCTTCAGGCGGGTGCATGAAACCTATCCGCACCTGATTAAATGTCTTTCTACAAACGGGCTGAACCTTCCCGGCAAGGCACGTGAATTATGGAATGCAGGTGTGCGGACGATTACGGTAACCGTAAACGCGGTAAACAGGGATGTGCTTGAAAGGGTTGTGTCGTGGGTTAAGGATGACCAGGATTTAATCACCGCTCAGCTTACAGGGATACGGGAATGCGCTGAAATTGGCATGGCCGTGAAGGTGAATACGGTTCTTATTCCCGGTGTAAACGATCACTGCATTGCGGAAATAGCAAAAGCCGTAAAAGAAGCAGGTGCAACCCGGCATAACATCATTCCACTGATCCCGCAGAATGAGTTTGCGCACACCGAGCCGCCAACCTGTCAGCAGATTGAAAAGGCAAGACAGGAAGCGGGGGTTTACCTTGAACAGTTCCGCCATTGCAGGCATTGCCGCGCCGACGCCTGCGGCATACCTGGCATCAGCGACCTTTCGGGGGAACTGTATAAGAACCGTGAACTTGAAACTTTTTCACATGGTTAAGGAGGCTGTTATGAAAACTTCAAACAGAGAAAAGGAAATCAGGAGGTGCAAAGATGTCGGATTTTATTGAACGTCCCCGCACAGCCTGTGCACTCGCCGGTGCTTTATCGGTCATTGCCAATCTGCCGGATGTGATTCCCATCATCCACACAAGCCTTGGATGCGGAGGCAACCTGGCGAATTCCGTCGCATTCGGTTCCGGCTACCTCGGCGGAGGCTATTGCAATGGCGGTGCTGCTCCGAGTACTGGCATCACTGAAACGGAAATTGTTTTTGGCGGAACGGATCGATTGGATGAGCAAATCCGCAATACCCTTGAACTCATCGATGGGAAGCTGTATATCGTCGTAACCGGCTGTATGACCGAAATGATAGGTGACGACGCAGCAGGGATCGTCAGCGAATACCACGGCAAACCCATCTGTTCTGTAAGTGCACCGGGTTTTAAGGGTGACAGCTATCATGGATATGAAGTCGTGCTCGACGGGATTTTTAACCGCTACCTCCCCGTCAATGCGAAAAAGAACCCGAAGCTCGTCAATCTCTTCGGACTTGTTCCAGGGTATGATCCTTTCTTTCGGGGGGACCTGGAGGAAATTGAACGCCTTCTCACTGCCCTGGGTCTTGAGGTGAACACCTTCTTCACGCCGGGTCAGACCTTTGACAATATCACCTGTGCAGCCTCTGCTTCTCTGAATATTGTTCTCTCGCGAACCTGGGGTACTGCATTTGCAGAAAAGTTTCAGGAAAGGCACGGGACTCCCTATTGGGTAGCGGATTTGCCCATAGGGCCTGAAGCGACTGATAAGTTTCTGCAGGAAGCAGCCGATCGTTTTCAACTTAATGCAAGCAGGGTGATTGAACAAGAAAATCATCGTTTTTACGGTTATTTTGAACGCACTGCAGATGCGTTCTGTGACCAGGATCTGAAGTATTACGCGGTGACGGTTTCAAATTCGACCTATGCACTTCCTCTCGCAAAATTTGTGACGCGGGAACTCGGATGGGTTGTTACCGACAGCTTTGTCACCGATAAGCTTACCGAAAAACAAAAGTCTGCACTTGAAGGTGAATATCCGCTTCAGTTCCAGACAGGCGTTCAGGAGATTGCGCGGGCGCTGAACAACAACCATCCCAATAACGGACAGAAGTATTTTGATGATTTGTCCCCCCTGTATATCATCGGAAGCACGCTTGAAAAAAGAACGGCAGCCGCCCGCGGTGCAAAGCACTTATCGGTCAGCTTCCCGGCATACGACCGCTTAATCACCGACAGAGGGTATGCGGGGTATCGCGGAGGGCTTCATCTTTTTGAAGATTTGGTCAGCCAGATTATGTCTGTGAAATCATAAGGAGGTTATCATGAGCTATTACGAACAGAGCGCACCTCCTGTGCGCGACACAAGACTGAAAATCGGTGACAGCTATGCCGGCAGCGCCTGTGATCTGGTGAACTGCGGGCAGAACGGATGCCTGCTTCAGCAAGGCCGTGGATTCTGGCAGGCCGGCTCATGTCAGATGGCGCTAAGCCTGATGATGGCAGCGACAGTGGAAAACTCCGTGATTGTGATGCACGCTCCGGGCGGATGCGGTGCGCTGCTGCACTCCCTTTCGGCACAATCGGCTAAGGGCAGGGCAAGGCGCGGAAAGCCTGCTCTGCCGGTGCCCTGGCTGACGACGAACCTGACGGAGGCAGATGTCATCGGCGGCGGTGAGCGCAAATTGCGTGAAACCATCGAATATGCCGACAGAGAATTCCGCCCTGAAATTATTTTTGTCGTTGTTACCTGCGCACCCAGCATTATCGGTGACGACACTGAGGAAGTGGTCAGACAAGCCCGTTCCTGTGTCAGCGCGGAGGTTGTCAGTCTTCATTGTCCGGGGTTCAGAAGCCGTGTCGTCGCTTCGGCATATGATACCTTCTATCACGGGCTGCTGCGAGGGCTTGACCTCACGCCGGATCCGCAGATGATTTCCCGGCCGTCCATCCCTGGAGATCTTCAGGCCGCGCTTGCCGAGCAAAATTATCAGTTCCTGAAAAGCCGGACGGTAAATGTCTGGAACGCTACCAGCATAGGCCCGGATGACGAGAATGAAGTAAAACGGCTTCTGAACACCCTTGGTTTGAAGGTGAGGTTCTTTGCAGAGTACTCGTCCCGGGACGAACTGAGGCAGATTACTGAAGCAGGGCTGAATATCAGTATGTGTAACGTTCATGACGACTATATGCTGAAATACCTGGAAGAGAAGTTCGGCATACCTTATGTAATTGCAGGGATGCCGATAGGCTACAGGCATACACGAAACTGGCTTACTGCAATTGCGAAGCACTTTGATCTTGAGAAAGAAGCGAATGCGCTGGCGGATTATGAGGAAAAGCTTGTTGGTGAGGCCATCCAGCCTTTTTTAGAACAGGTTAAAGGCAAAAGTGTTCTGATATGCGGCGGAGTCGTCAGAGTCGGGGCGGAAGCGACAACACTGTCGGAGCTTGGTATGAATGTTCTCGGTATCCGGGTATACCATTATGACGAAGGTGCACAGCCAATCTATGAAGATGTCGGTGATGCTCTACCAAATACACCCGTTGCCGTGAGCAACCAGCTTTTTGAAATGACTCATCAGATTTTGTCGCTGAAGCCGGATCTGGTTATCGCACACAATGGTACACAGGGCTATGTGGCAAAGCTTGGGGTTCCCTCCATACAGCTGTTCGATGTCGATCACGCGTTCTTTGCTTATGCCGGTCTTTACAAACTCCTGCGGCGCATTGTGTTCGAATTCAAAAATACTTCGTATCGGGACCGCCTTTCCCGGCATGTCCGGCTGCCGTACAGGCAAAGTTATTTTGAAGGAAATGCATTCAAATATATAAAAACAGGTAAAGGAGAATGATTATGAAATCCAAACTGGTATCTATCGCCCTCACACTAATCTTTATCGTTGCACTGGTGGCCTGCTCGCAGGTGCAGGTAGCACCAGAATCCGGGAATGAGACTCCGGCCGTTTCCGGTTCCGAAGCTTCTGCGGCTGATAAAGAGGCTGCTTTTAAGGCAGAGCCTGCATCGCAGCGCACTATACATATCGGATATGACAGTGGTCTCTGCCAGGCGGCTATCCCCATTGCCCAGTTTAAAGGTTTTTTTGAAAAAGAAGGTTTAACAACAGAACTGACCAAGAGCGGCGGTACACAGGACAATGCCCGTGACGCATTGGTCGGCGGCAAGATTGACACAACGGCAGGAATGATAGCCGGCTGGCTTAAACCGGTTACAAACGGTGTAGACCTGAAGTTCACGGTGGGGCTTCATACTGGATGCGCCTCTGCTTTCGTTCTTGCAGAGTCACCGATAAAAAGCTTTTCCGATGCCAAAGGCAAAACAGTCGCGATTAACGGAGGTATCGGCGGCGTCTACCACAATATTGGTTATCGTTTTATATCCCATGATGGTCTTCTCTCCGAAGATTTCACCTGGAAGGACTTCCCTGCCGATCAGACATTGCTGGTCTTGCAGAAGGGGCAGGCCGATGTAGCGGTATTCGCCGATCAACTGGCCGAAAAATGGGTACAGGATGGAACGCTCCGCCGTATACGTTCGCTCCATTCGGACGAAGATTTCGCCAGTGAATCCTGCTGTGTGCTCGGTATTGCCGGACCGTTTCTTGCAGAAAATCCGGTGACCAGTGAAAAAATCAGCCGGGCCATCTATCAGGCGGCCCTGTGGATTGGCGAAAGTGATGCGAACAAGGAAGAAGCCGCTCAAATCCTGCTTGACAATGGTTATATCAGCGGAACCAAAGAATATGCCGTAACGCTGATGAAACTCTTTCGGTGGGGTTTGCCGAATGACCTGACAGAAGCCACCCTGGATGTGTCGATTACCGATTATCAAAAACTGGGGGTTCTTTCTTCCGATATTGTGCCCGCAGAGCTGAAGAAACAGGTATGGGCTCCGCTTGATATCCACTAAACTGAAAGAGGTGTCCTGTATGAAATTAACCGTATGGGAACTGCGCCGGTTAGAGCGTTCGCCGAAGACCAAGCTTCAGCGGACGCTTGAACGGGGGCTGTCGGTACTGCCCCTGGTTTTGATTGCAGCGCTGCTGCTGGAATACAAGCTTTTCCCAAATTTCTCGAAGTATGCGTCGAATAAAATCGCATATCCCGTAAGCAACACCTATACGGTGGTTGTAGGAGTGTTTGCAATCGCTTTGGCCGTGTATCTTGTAAGGTCGTTTTTTTCAGAAAAGACATATGAGAAGCTTGTCTATAAAGCCCCCCTCTATTGTGTGATCATCCTCATGCTGATGGCATACGATTACCTGACTTTAAAAACAGGGACGCTGCCTATGCCATACTTCCCGTGGATAGACCGGATCCTGCTTGCAATTGTCAGTGACAGGAAGATCCTGCTCGACAGCATTGCCCATTCGCTGATACTTCTGTTTGCCGGATATTTGTCCGGTGCAATTGCAGGCCTGGCCTGCGGCGTAAGCGCCGGTTGGAGTCCGAAGGTTAGATATTGGGTGATGCCGCTGATTCGATTATTAGGACCCATTCCATCTACAACCTGGATTTCGATCATCCTGATCCTCGCGACTTCTTTGTTTGGCGGATCGGTATTCATGATTGCGCTTGGTGTGTGGTATCCTGTGACGATGTCGGCACTGAATGGTGTCTCCAACATAGACAGGAGCAATTTTGAGGTCGCCCGTACTTTCGGTGTCAGCAAAGCGGGGCTTGTGTTTAAAATCGCGATTCCTGCGGCCATGCCAAGCATATTCAACGGATTGTCCCAGGGAATGGGCATTGCCTGCACAGCGCTGATGGTTGCCGAAATGCTTGGCGTTGAAAGCGGTCTCGGGTGGTACATCAACTGGCAGCGCGGATGGGCCGAGTTTGCGAAAATGTATGCGGCGGTGATCATCATCTGCCTTACCTTCACCATTGTCAATCAGGCACTGGCGATCATCAAAAAGCGTGTACTGCGCTGGCAGGAGGACAAAGCATGAGTGCGAGCGTTGAAATAAGGAATGTCACGAAGATTTTTGCCAGACAGGATGAGACCTTTCTTGCACTTCAAAATGTCAGCGTTGATATTCAGCCGGGAGAATTCGTTACCCTGCTGGGAACGAGCGGGTGTGGCAAAAGCACGCTGCTGCGTATTATTGCTGGTCTTGAAGTTCCTACGGAAGGCTGTGCGCTTTTCAATGGTGAGAAAATCCTCGGCCCAAACCCGCAAAGAGGTCTCGTTTTCCAGGAACACACCCTGTTTTCATGGCTGACTGTGAAGGGGAATATTGAGTTTGCATTGAAAGCCACCAAACAATATAAAGAGAAAAGAGGTGAAATTTCAGACTGGCTTGCATTAGCAGGGCTGTCGGGGTTCGCCGGCTGCTATCCCCACCAGCTGTCGGGAGGAATGCGTCAGAGAGCCGCACTGGTGCGGGCACTTGCAGTTTCTCCGGATGTTCTTCTTCTGGACGAGCCGCTCGGCGCACTGGACAGCTTCACACGGATGAGCCTGCAGGACGAGTTGGTTCGATTGTGGCAGGAACGGAAGAACACGATGATCATGGTTACACACGATGTCGACGAAGCCATTTACTTAAGTCAGCGTATCGTGATTATGTCCTGCCGGCCTGGACGCATCAGCAAAATATTCACCTTTTCTCAAAGCTATCCGCGGAATCGCGCATCTGGTGATTTTATGGCGCTGCGTACAGAAATCCTGAAATATATGAACTATGCCCGTGAAGCTGTGGAAGAATATACAATTTAAGAAAAACAGATGACCCTGATAATAGAAACTGATCAAAACGGGTTCGGGTGTTTCCACCCGAACCCATTCGTTTTAACACGGAATTATTCCTATGGTTTATGCATTCAGACGTTCTTCCAGTGCCTTCAGTTGATTCTTCAGTTCCTGCGGCAGCTTGGGTTCGTAATTCTGATAATGCT
>JAEZBW010000583.1 GCA_023426765.1 Bacillota bacterium | reverse complement strand
ACCATATCCTGTATGGGCTGGTCGTTCCGATTTCCGCCATAACATTCCAGAAGTTCTATAAAGTCAGGCTGCTCCTGTTCATATTGATCCTCAAACAATTCGGTCATCGCTTCCAGCCGCATCAGCGTGCCTTCGGTATCATCAGCCACCCGGAACTCTGGATCCAGCCCGATTTGCTCGGTATGGTTCTTAATCACATCTCTGCAGAAGGAATGGATGGTGGTGATGCTGGCCTTGCCTAAAAGGCTAAGCTGACGCCTGAGGTTTTCCGACCCGGGATCCCGGTCGAGTTCTTTGGAGATGGCTTCACTAATCCGCTCCCGCATCTCGGTGGCGGCAGCATTGGTAAAGGTGACGATCAGCATCCGGTCAATGTCCATCGGATTTGTTCGGTCGAGGATTTTACGGATGATCCTTTCCACCAGCACCGCTGTTTTTCCTGCTCCGGCAGCCGCTGCCACAAGAAGGCTGCAATTCCTTTCGGTAATAGCCTGAAGCTGCTCGTCCGTCCACTGGGGTTCCGAAGGAGCAAGCTGTTTGTTCTTATCTGGATCATTTCCATTAGTGGCCCGTGTACTCACCTCTTGATCCTCTTGTGAAACAAAGGTATTCATGTTATTCCATTCATGAACGCCATCGGTATTCCCACCACTGTTCTTTTGCTCTTTCCGCTCCATTATTCAGGCTGCTCCTTCCTGATGGCTTCAGCAATCAGCTGCCATGTTTCATCATTATCTCTGTCCCGTAACAACCGATAGGTGTTTTCCTTCATCACGGTGTCAAACTGGCAGATCGACAGGTAGCTGCAATATTTACAGGCAGTCCCCTCCCTGTTTTTTACCGGTTGAATGGTCACCGTTCCGCCGATGATCTCGCGGCTGATATCCTTCAGCAATCGCTGCACATAATTCCTCAACAGTTTAAATTGCTCCATAGTTGCAACCGAGGAGTTCTTTCCCAGGACATCGCCTTTGTTCAGCGTGGCAGGGAGGATTTGCGAGGTACCGTCAATCTCCCTGTCCATATTTCGGATCAGCTTCACATCGGCCAGAAGCAGTCCCTTCATTTTCAATTGCTTCAGGATGGCCTTTTCGATTTCGGCCTCATCCACTTCCCCATCAGTGCGGATGATCGGATCGTCCACCCTGAAATATAGCATTCCGCCGGGCAGCAGAGGGTGTGCCGCATCCTGACCGGCATCCTTCCATATGGCATCCATGTAGGTGATCAATTGAAGCTGCAGGCCGTAATACACATTGCTCAGCCTGAAATCCTTGCTGCCTGATTTATAATCAATGATTCTTAAATACTGACCGTCTGCCGTTTCCATGGCATCGATCCGGTCGATCCGTCCCATCAGGTGCACCTTTTCCCCCGATTCCAGTTCGATGACAATAGGCGGATATTTTTCCCCTTCTCCAAACCCCACTTCATAATCCACGGGGTTAAAGCCGCTTCTGCGGATATGCTCGGCGATTAGCCAGACAGCCCGTGTAACAACCCTTTTCAGCCGAACCGTCAATGCGGTAAAACGCTTTGAAGAAGCGATGCCCGAGCCTTTCATTTTTTTCAGGCTGTCATCAACGATTTCAGAAACCTTCTGCTCACACCATTCCCGGCTGAAGCTGCGCCAGGTTACAGGGCCGTCCTCACCGGTGGTCTGGTTTTGTGCGGTGCCTGGTCCGGCCATAAGTTTTGAGAAGCGTTCGATGGCCGCATGCAGAAAGGTTCCCACGTCCGGCGGTCTCATGTCGAAGACTTTTCTTTCCTTTGCGCCCAGGCCATATTGTATAAAGAATGAAAACGGACATGCTGTATATCGTTCAAGTTTGGATACACTGGAAATGACCGGGTTTCCATACAACTCTGCCACCTTCTCCTGCACCACCGGCCGGGCAAGGTTGCGGTATTGAAAGGCCTCGCGTACGATACCAAACGGTTCCTTCCATTTTTCCTGCTGCAGAAACCACCGTGCCACATCTTCCCACACCGGCAGGATCTCCCTGCCGTCGGCCTTTTGCCGCAAGGCTGTCGTAAGGCTTCGGAAAGCTGTGGATCCCGAGACGATCTGTTCCAGTACCTCTTCATCCTTTGCGGGTGGAAGGAGGTTGCTCTTTTCATGGATAGCCGGGAAAAGCTTGCGTAGCCGGGTGATCACCATGGACGGCCTTAGTCCTTTTCCCTCCTGATCGGCGATGGGCCAGCTGATACGCAGATAGTCTGAAGGAGTAGTCAACGCCCTGTAAACCAGAAAGTTTTCATCATATGCCTTCGCCCGGCTGCTTTTGGCCAGTTCCATACCCGCCATCGCCAGGGTACTGCGCTCATCATCGCTGATAATCCCCTCATCCCCGCCGTTTGCCGGGAATATGCCATCGTTGGTTCCCAATATGAATAAAGCCTTTATAGCATGGCTTTTGGATCGTTCTACGCTGCCCACCAGCACCTGGTCGAGGGAGGCGGGAATAAGCCCGATTTTATATTCAGCAACACCGATGGAAAGCAGGTTTGAAAACCTTTCCACGCCGAAGGTTTCGTCTGCCATCACTTCCACCATTTGATCCAGTAAGGCCATCACGATATTCCACACCTGAGAGGTTTCATTAGCCTGGATCAGATCACCGTTATTTCGGAAAGTGTCTACCATCTGCTCCATGTGCTCGGGTATCTGCAACCGACACAGAAAATCAAATAAAGCGGAGCAGAATTCTGCTGCGGTTCTGCGGCCTTTGGTTCTTTCCCTGAACTCCTGCAGCGGGGCGATAATCGTCATACGTGTCCGGTTGATTTCCTTTAAGCCCGGTACACTGTTTTTCATGCTTTTTTCATCGGGAAGAAGCTCGGGAACCATGTTCCATTCTTCCGATGATGTCCATTTTGCTCCCCGGATGCCGCAAGCAAGCACATAGTTTTCCAGCCGGTCAATTTGGTTTTGTTCTATCCCGGTCAAGCCTGACTTCAGGTAACCGAAGACCGATTCATAGGACCAGTTCTCGGTGAAAATCTCCAGCATGGATAAAATGAGCCTGACCAATGGGTGGCCGATTATATCCAGCTTTCTGTCCAGAAAGCAGGGAATGCCGTATTCGGTGAAGATCACTTCGATTAGCTTTTCATAGGCCTTCAGGTTTCTGGTGACCACGGCGATGTCACGGAAACGGAAGCCTTCATCGCGACACAACCGCAGGATTTCACCGGCTGCAGCCTCGATTTCGGTGAAGATATTCAGCGCTGAAAACAGGGATATTTGCCGGGTGGGTTCCGGATAAACCCTGTACGGATGCGCATTCAGGTTCTGTTCCAGGTGAAAAAGCTCCAGACTGCGGCGGAACCGGTACAAGGGTTTCTGATGTAACTGCACCGGAGGCTCGAATGCAATGTTGTTCTGCTGGGCCAGAAGGATCAGTTTTTGATAGGCCTTTTTTGCAGATGAGAATATGTCCAACTCAGAGAACTCGTTATTCAGGGTATCGGTGGTCAGCGTAATCGTGACGCGTTTGGCTTGCAGCAGCAACTCCTGGATGATGGAGTATTCCTGGGGTGTAAAATCGGTGAAGCCATCTATCCAAATCTCTGCTCCCCGGTAAAGTGAGGAGGTTTTTAGTTTTTGTGCGGCAAGGGTCAGATCATCGTCCGGATCCCTGTACCGTTGCTCTAGCAGTTCATCGAAGGTTTTATAGATTGATGACAGTTCAGAAAGCTTGCTTTTCAGTGGGCTGTCTTCGTTCATATTTTGAACAATCGCATCCAGCTTTTCAGGACTGACACTATAACGCTTGAATTCAGTGATCAACGTTGAAAGGGTGCCCACGAAACCCGGCTGCTCGGCAGAGCGGGAAAAGGTCTTCAGTGTACCTTTCATCTTGTCGAGAATGCGGTACAAGAGCATATTTTTCCCGGCTGGATGCATATGCGGGTATGTAATTCCCCCGGCTTCATTGAACACTCGGAAAGCCAGACGCTGAAAGCTTAACACCTCGGTTTTCAGAATACCGCCCGTATTCAGCATCGCGATGAGATCCCGTTCGGCCTGAAAGGAGTATTGCTCGGGAACAAGCAAAACAAAATTTGTCTCTTCCCCGCTGCTGATCTTAGTTTTCAGTTGGTCCAGGCAGAAATGGGTTTTTCCGCTGCCCGCCCGGCCATATATAAAACGCAGGCTCATACGTGCTCCTTTATGTTCCGGTATAGGTCGTCTGGATAACTTGTTCCCCGCTGTCTAGAGGATTGTCATCTGCGGTAAAGCATCCAGAGTGCTTGTCTTATTGTTTCATCTAAATCTATTCTACAGAATTGGTATTCCTTCTGCAAATGTAAAATAAGTGACAAGATGAAATTTAGGTTTCAATGTATCTGGTGTATGAAAAATGTAGGAGATATATTCTTTTTTGATAATCGATAAGTAGATGAGTCTCTCATAAAATTTTTTCTTGACTCTACACCAGCGTCATGGTTTATTCTCTGATCATCAAAACTTATTTGGTTATATCAGGGACTAAATGTGATAACGCTGAGGTGAGTTTATGGAGAAATTCAATTACGATTCTTATTGCGGTATTTACTGTGGAGCCTGTGATATCAAAAGGAGTGCGTGTTGTGAGTTTCTGCAGCATTCTATTTGAAACGCCGGAAGATCAACCTTTGGAGAACGGTATCATGCCGAATTTTTTCACGGATCTGAACCTGGATCAAATTGTCGGTGAAATAGTGGATGGAAGCGAAGAATACCGTCTGGAGCCTTTCTTTTATCATCCATTAGCAAGCCCCTCCGCTGTCCATTACCGGCAGGAGGTCATGCAGGATCTCGAGAAAATGAACCTGTTCGATCATTTGACGGTTTTTTCCCATCAGATGCGGAAGGTTCGAGAATATTTGCAGTTCAGCCGCGATGTGCATCACAAGCATCAAAAAATGAAATGGAACCTGGATGCTGCCAGTCTTTACTGCGATGTACTTCAAAACCTAAACCAAAGTCTGAATGACACGATCTACTCATCAAGGGCGCTGAAGCTGTTTCATCATTGGCTGGCAGAGTATCTCCGGTCGGAAGCCTTCGGGAATCTGGAGAAAGAAACCAGAGATTTAGCACAGGTATTTGACGGCATCCACTATGCCATTGAGGTGGAAAGCGGAAAGGTCACCCTTCTGCCCGACAGTTGTCAAACAGACTATTCCGCCGAACTGGTAAAGACCTTTGAGAATTTCACAACCCCCTCTATGGATGATAGTATACAACTATTCACCAACCTGGAGATGTGCGCGTTGGAAACTAAGATGACGGATATCCTGCAAACCATGCATCCAGAGTGTTTTATAATGCTGGAGCGTTATCATGATAAAAACTATGGATTCATGCATGAAACCGTTTCACGCTTTGAGCGGGAGCTTCAGTTCTATCTTTGTACCCTGAACTATACCAGCAAGCTGAAGGCAAAGGGCTTCCGGTTTTGCATTCCTCAATTCCCGGTAAGAAAAAATGTTGCTGTGACTGCAGGATACGATTTGGCTTTAGCCCATAAGGTACAAAATTCATCCTTGGTCATACCCAATGATTTTGAATTAACTGAGGAAGAGCGCATATTTGTGTTATGCGGCCCGAACCAGGGCGGCAAAACAACCTTTGCCAGGGCTTTCGGGCAAATTCTATTTCTGGCCAGTTTAGGCTGCCCCGTCCCCGCCGCGAATGCGGAGCTTTTTCTTCCCGATCGCATTTTCACCCACTTTTCCCGGGAAGAGAACCTTAACGCCAATGCCGGGAGGCTGAAAGACGATCTATTCAGGATCAAAACCATTCTGTTGCAATGCAGCAGCAACAGTTTTGCCATCATTAACGAGCTTTTTGCCTCAACAACCTCTCAAGATGCCTATGTAATGGGAAAAAGAGTCCTGGAATCCTTTCTTTCCAGAGATTGTGTCGTGTTGTATATCACACATATCCATGAGTTGTCGGACATCAGCCCCAAGACGGTAAGTCTTACAGCGCAGGTTGATGAATCCGGAAACACGGCAAAACGCACCTATACAATCCGAAGGCAGCACCCGGACGGGCACGCTTATGCCAATACCATCGTTGAAAAGCATCACCTTACCTACCGGGAGATCAAGGAGCGGATCAAACATGAAGGTTCAATTGCTTTATGAAGATGATGAAAGAAGACCAGGTAAAACAGTACAGGAAGAAGAGCTTCTGCAGGATTTGAATCTGGAAGTTTTGTTTCAGGCTATGTCCATGAACAATTTCTTTCTGTACGAAACTGTAAAAAGCGTTGTTTTGTCCGGTGGAACCGATATCGCTACGATCCGTTACCGCCAGGAAATCCTGAAGGACTGTATGGAAAACCCCGCGGTTATTCGGGAAATTTACGACATTGCTGAAAAAGCGGTCAACGATGCCTTACGGTACCGGGAGTATACCCAACCCAATTATGCCCGAGTTGTTCCCGTTTCGATAAGGGTACTTAAATCCGTTGG
This sequence comes from Bacillota bacterium, assembly GCA_023426765.1. Taxonomy (GTDB): domain Bacteria; phylum Bacillota; class Clostridia; order DSM-8532; family DSM-8532; genus JAAYJG01. The sequence goes on along the minus strand of JAEZBW010000583.1, from coordinate 4,824 downwards.
CTTATTGGAAATCCTGGTTCAAAAAACCGAAAAACTGATAGATTTGCTGCGCTCTAAAGAGAAATGCTTTCAATCCAAAGGACTTACAGCTTTTTGTGAAAGAATTCAAAAGGTTTTTCCGGAACCCTTCTTTCCATTGGTGAAAAAGAACATTACTGAATTAAATTATCTTTGTGAAGGCGGGCGGCTGATCCTCGGGTCAAAAATTGGAAAAGGGCTGAAGGGGACAGGGTACGTTTTAAGGGAATTATCACGCGATACCCCGGATCAGGTGAATCGTCGGAAGCATTCAAGAGGGGCAATGTGGAATGAAATTGTATTGAATAATTACTCTCTTGCCAGCAGTGCAAGAGAAATCGAAGATGCGGGCTTAATCCGTATCCTGCGTATTGTCAATCATTTTACCTCGGCGATGATGCGCTTTTTTGAAGCCCTTCAGTTTGAAGCCGGGTTTTATTCCGGTGGTGTTCATTTATACCTTACATTATGTGAAATGGGCTTTCCTGTTTCTTTTCCTCATCCACAGGCGATGGGAGAAAAACAGTTATCCTTCACAAGCTTATATGATCTCAGTCTGGCACTGAACGAAAAGAGAAAGCCGGTAGGAAATGACCTGTCCGCCGCAGGGAGAAAGCTAATTGTGATAACCGGGGCAAATCAGGGCGGAAAATCCACCTTTCTGAGGAGTATTGGGTTGGCGCAGCTGATGATGCAATGCGGATTATTCGTTGCTGCGAACAGCTTCCGGTCTGGTTTGTGCGATCAGATTTTTACCCATTTTGTTCGGGAAGAGGATATTCGCATGGACAGTGGCAAGCTGGATGAGGAACTGGTCAGAATGGAACGGATTATCGATCACATTACTCCTTGTTCACTCTTGTTGATGAATGAGTCCTTTGCTTCCACCACCGAAAGAGAAGGTTCGAAAATAGCCCATGATATCATCACAGCATTCACAGATGCAGGTGTGAGGGTTTTATTTGTCACACACCTTTTTGAATATGCATGGACGGCATACCTTGAACAATCTGAAAGCGCACTGTTTCTGCGCGCCGGAAGAAATGAAGATGCAAGCCGTTCCTTTATCATCTCCGAGGGCGAGCCGATGAGAACAAGCTTCGGCGAAGATCTGTTCAACAGTATAATTATGGACACCACTCATGTATAATGGGAGTGGGACATCCAATTAGGGGGTATGGATATGGATGTTTTTTTCAAAATTGGTGAGATTGCCGAGATGTTCGATATTTCAGTCAGGGCTCTTCACCTGTATGATAAGATGGGGTTGTTTCAACCCGAACATTGCGACGAAAGCACCGGCTACCGGTATTACTCGCCCGATCAGATTCCCACACTGAACACAATCCTGGGCTTTAAAAAGGTCGGCCTTTCACTGGCTGAAATTAAAAACATTTTCGATAATCATTTGGATCCGGAAAAGCTTCTGGCTTTACTGAAGGAAAAGATCCGGTTTTATCAAAGCGAGATTGAAGTCATTACCTATAATATCGAAAACATGGAACGCATCATTGGCGCCGTACAGGAGTACCAGCAACGGCATGAAGGCAGGCCGGAAGAAAGCGAGCAGGCACGGGCTTTAAAAATCTCCCGCATCGCCTGCCTGGAAAACCTGAAACTGGAGGAATTCTTCGCAGAGATTCTATGGCTTTAACTTAAAAAGAGCCAGAGGGCAAAACCTCCGGCTCTTCGTTTTATGCATTATCTGAACCTGTTTCTCTTGAGGAATATGGGGATATCCAGGCCTTCTTCCTCTTCCTTCGGGGCTTGCTGCTTTACAACAGGCTTAACCGGTTCGCTGGCCGGGGTTGCATCAAGCAGCTTGTTGGGCTTTTTCAAAACCGGGCTCTTTTCAAAGCCGGTTGCAATAACAGTGATGAGGATCTCATCCTTCAGGTTTTCATCGATGACAGCGCCAAAGATAATGTTGGCTTCGGGGTCGGCCGAGTTCTGAATGAGCTCGGCTGCAATGTTAACCTCCTGCAAGCCGAGATCCGGCCCGCCGGTGATGTTCAGCAGAACGCCCTTTGCGCCTTCGATGGAGGTTTCAAGCAGCGGGCTTGCAATAGCCTGTTTCGCTGCATCCTCTGCCTTGCTTTCCCCGGATCCCTTACCAATGCCCATATGAGCCAGACCGGTTTCACGCATTACAGCCTTGACATCGGCAAAATCGAGGTTGATCAGGCCCGGAACGGCAATCAGGTCGGAAATGCCCTGAACGCCCTGGCGAAGAACATCGTCTGCGATTCTGAAAGCTTCGAGCATGGATGTTTTCTTGTCGGCAATATGTAAAAGCCTGTCATTTGGAATTGTAACCAGTGTATCAACAACGGCTTTCAGGTTTTCCACGCCGTGTTCGGCCTGCTGCATTCTTTTTCTGCCCTCAAACAGGAATGGCTTTGTCACCACACCAACCGTAAGAATGCCAAGCTCTTTGGCAATCTGGGCAATAACGGGGGCCGCGCCTGTTCCGGTACCACCACCCATGCCTGCGGTAACGAACACCATATCGGCATCTTTGATGGCCATGGCGATTTCATCGCGGCTTTCATTGGCAGCACGTTCTCCGATTTCGGGGTTTGCACCTGCACCAAGCCCTTTGGTTAGCTTGTCCCCGATTTGAATTTTGGTATTGGCTTTCGATAAAAACAAAGCCTGCTTGTCCGTATTTACAGAAATAAAATCGACACCGCGCAAACCCGCGTCGATCATGCGGTTTACCGCATTATTCCCGCCGCCGCCAACACCAACAACTTTGATGCGGGCAAAGTTTTCCATATCAATATCAAATTCCAGCAAACCCGTATCCCCCTTTTCATTTTTTTCTTATGTAAAGTTGTTATTGCTTATGCCATAAGATGGAGTTTTGTTACCAAACACAGGATAGCCATTGGAGCGTAAACCCGACAATTGTGTGCAACAATCCTTTAATATCATTATATCTGAATGGGCAACAAAATCAAGCGCAGGGCTATGAATTTTCAGTGTTTTTTTCAAGCAGCTTTCTTCGGATATAGCCGAAATTCAGGAATATCCGGTTACCGAAGGCAAACACCGCCGCCAGGTGCAGCTGTATGCCCAGACGATCCCCGATAAAGGCCAGTAATGCGGCCAGCAGAGAATTTCCAAAGAAACCCGACAGAAAAACTCTGATCTTGAACTTATTGTTCAGGGTTGCAGCCATGCCGCCAAACACAGAGTCCAACGCAGCCAGAATAGCCACTGCCGCATAGTTCGAATATTCTTTGGGAATATTGTAAGGAATCAATATGCCAATCAATAAGCCAAGGATCAAACCAAGCAAAGGAATCATGCCATTTTCCTCCCAAGCGACCGCTTTGATGCAAACGGGCTATTCCGCAATAAAACGGGCATATTTCTCATCAAAGAAATCGATCATGCCCTTTTCTTCGGGCTTGATATAATTGTAATATAATTCCTTCAAATAGGAAAGCCTGAATGTAAGATCATCGCCCAGTTGAACCTTGGCGGTAATTCTTCCATCCAGCGAAACGAACAGTTCCCTGTCCTGCAGAAAATCCACCCAGTCCAAAACCTCACCCAGCCTGTGATAGGGATCGTTGTCCACCAGCTCCAGGCTTTTCAGCAACGCAACAAGCCACTCGAGTTTTTCGGGTTTTTCGGTCTCAATCTTTTTACCCAGAGTGTATTTGCTCAGCCGGACACCTCTGATCTCCGGATAATTGCCATCCAAAGCGGAAGAAACTTCCATCACATAGCCCTGTTCATCGATGAGCAGATAATCACTCATATAACGAACCCATGCAATGGCATTTCTTTCGGTGATCGTTATATGAACTGTACCGGGGATTTGATACCGGATCTCTGCCGACTCAACCCAGGGTAAACTCTCCACCAGGGTTTCGGTCTTTCCCATGCGAAAATCAAGCAGGTGTTTCAGGCTCCCACCGATGAAGCGCAGCGCATTCTCCCCTTTTTCAAGACCGGACTCCTGAATTATTTTTTCAGGCCCATAATGGGTAAGCGTATTTACCACCTGAATATCGGACAGCAAAAACAGCGGCGAAAACACTATCACCGCTGCCAGCACGCCTGTCAGAATAATAAAGATAAATAAACCTTTCAAGCCTGAACGCTTTCTCATTTGTTACCCCTGCCTTTATCCGGCGAACCTGAAACCCGGGCAAGCCTGGTTTTGCCGAAATGATTGCGGGCACAGCACACGTGTTTATGAAACAGATTATACCACACCTCAGGGGGTTCCTGCAACAAAGTCGCGCTTTCCCGGTAATAGCTCCGCCTTTCTCAGTTATTGTTCACGGGTAGTATCTGAAAATCATCCGCTAACTCTACTGGGGTGTGAACAGTTACCTTTTTCATGCATAAGACAGAATACGTTCTCTGGTCGGATATGCGGAGTATTTGATGAGCCCGCACCTCATTATTCTCTCCGGATGGCTGCACCAATGCTGGCAAGACTCTGTTCCAGCGCTTCATAGCCTCTGTCAATGTGAATGACATTATTGATGATGCTGGTGCCTTCAGCGCTGAGGGCTGCTATGGTCAAGGCCGCGCCCCCCCTTAAATCGCAGGCCTCAACCTCGGCTCCGGTGAGCTTTTTTACTCCCTTCACCACAGCAACCCTTTCCCGAACGACAATATCGGCCCCCATACGCATTAATTGTTCCACATATCCGTATCGGTTCTCAAAAACAGTTTCAATCATCACGCTGGTCCCTGAAGCCTTCGATAAAACCGCCACAAGCTGCGGCTGCATATCCGTGGGAAAACCGGGATAAGGTGAAGTCCTGATCACCTCGATGG